>JAFYWD010000222.1 GCA_017558205.1 Lachnospiraceae bacterium
ATTGAGCAGAGCGTTGCTGTAAGCAGTGTACAAGCCTTAGACGAAGTAGGAATCCTTACTTCTTCCGGTAAGCTGGAAACCGGTAAAATTATTTCAGCTACAGATAAGAGTAAGGCTCCTCAGCTAACCATTAAAATGAAGGGGAATTATACGGGAACCCACACCATTTACTTTGAAATTAAGAAAGCTTCCATGGAAGAGGCAGAGGCAGATTATATGTTTACCGTATATAACGGAAAGAAGCAGACACCTGTGCCTGTAGTAATGTGGAAGGGTAAAAAGTTAAGTAACAACAAGGATTTTGAAGTGGTGGAATATCTGGCAAAGAAAAGTGATAAAACTGCCTTTGTAGGAAAAGCAGATGAAAGAACCACAGAAACTCTGACCCTAAAAGGAAAGGGAAACTTTACCGGAGCAAAAACAATACAGCTGATTATTGGACAAAAGGCAGGTAAGGAAAACGGAGAGCAGGCCGGTGTGCAGGATATTCAGTCATCTAAGCTTACGGTAACCTATGCGAAAGCTCTTCCATGGAAAGAAGGCGGAGTAAAGCAGGAAGGTATTCTTGTAACATACGGAAAGAATGCAGTTGCTTACAACGCTGAAAATCCGGAGGAAGGTGAATATACAGTTTCTTACAAGAATAACGAAGCCGTAGGTACAGCTACTCTGATCATTACAGGAACCGGTAAAGATACCAATAATGATAAGCTGGCTTATATCGGCTCTAAAACGATCACCTTTAAGATTACGGGAATTGCCATGAGCAAGGTGGTGGTAGAGGGTGTTGATAAGAGTTATACCTATACCGGAGAAGAAATCGAGCCTATGGAAGCGGAAAAGGTAAAGATTTATCTTCCAAAAACCAATGCTACTGCTGAGGTCATCCTGGAAAAAGGTGATTATACGGTAGATTATCAGAAAAATCAAAATAAAGGAACTGCTACCATCCTGCTGACAGGTAAGGCAGATAAGGGTTATACGGGAACGAAGAAGCTTAGCTTTAAAATTCAACAGGAAAGTATAGAAACCATTCAGGAGACAGGAAGTCAGAGATTTCTCATTACCATTGTGGATTCTGCGAAAAAAACAGATGAAACAAATGTGGTAAAAATGCCCTTTACCAAGGGAGGGGTAAGACCTGAAATTGAAGTTAGAGATGCTGTCAGTGGCAAGCTCCTAAGACCTCAAACAGATTATACAGTAGCTTATAAGAATAATACAAAGCTTGCTAATACTACAGAACTTAAGAAAGCACCTACCCTTACTGTTTCAGGGAAAGGTAATTACACCGGAAAGCGGGAACTGTATTTTGAAATTATCCCGAAAGATTTGTCGGTGGAACCTAATCAGGATGATGTAACCATCGTAACCGGGGATATGACAGAAAGTAAAAAAGCAGGTGGATGGAAGGCCTCCTTTAAGGTAACAGATGTTAATGGAGGTACCTTAAATGCCAGGGATGCAAAGCTGAATGAAGCAGAATATACCATTGCAGAGCTTCCTGAAAATATGGAACAGCCGGAGAACAAAGAACAGCTGCTTCAGTGGATGAATGAAAAAGTTAACCTGAACCGAAAGGACATCAAAGCCGTACTTCCTGCCGGCACAAAAGTACAGATTAAAGTATCCATGTGCGAAGATGGAAACTACCGCGGTTTTGTAACCACAACTTATCGTATTATAAAAACAGGCCACGATATTAAGTCTGCCAGGATTGTGATTGCAGACCAATTCTATACAGGGCAGCCTGTAGAAATCTTAGATAACAGCTTCTTTGTAAAGGAAAAAACTTATTTACAGCTGAAAGCACCTGAGAAAAAGAAAATGGATTTATATCTGGTGGCAGAAGAGGGAAAAGAAGCCAATATTGAAGTTGTTCCGGGAAGCTACATTAAAAATGTAGAAAAAGGAACTGCCAAGGTAACCTTCAGAGGAATGGGGGAACTTGGAGGAACAAAAACAGTAACCTTTAAAATCGGCCAAAGAAGTATTGCAGATCATTTTAATGCGATTTTTCAGGGAATAGCTAACTTTATAGCAGAATAAAAGTAACAGAAAGCCGGAAGTTGAACTGTTACGAGTAAAAACCATGCTGCAGTCTGCCTTTTGGTGGGCTGCAGTTTTTTGTCTAATATGAATAAAAATAATTCTAAAGAATTCTAAAGAAAAAATAAACATGATGAAAAAACTATAGTAAAATGGTAAAATATTCATACAATCGCACAAATCATGGGAAGGAGGCAGTAGTAGTAAAAAATGTGTTGATTCAA
>JAFYWD010000223.1 GCA_017558205.1 Lachnospiraceae bacterium
TACAGAAGGATTATTTACCATAGGAACAGTGGAAGGAAATCCTGATTATACCAGTGATAATAGTAAGAATCTTTTATTTGGTCATCCATCACCCTGGTCATCAAAAACTTTAATTCATCTGGAAAAAGAGGGACGTGTACTAAATACAATTTTTAAGGCAGATTCAGTTCGTTGTGATTCTATAAATAATGCTGTATACGCAGATATGAATATAGCAGGCTACGATGTTACAGTAATCCAGAAGCTGGAATTTGTTAAGGATAATAATACCGGTAGAGACGATACAGTTAAGATCAGTTACTCTGTTAATCATGAAGGCAGAGGGATTGTGAAAGCCGGTGTCAGAATCATGATGGATACCATGCTGGCTTCTCATGACGATGCACCTTTTAAAATTCCGGGTATTGGGAATCTTCTTCATGCACTTGAATTGAAGGGAAATGAAATACCTCAGACATATCAGGTATATGATGTGTTGGATAATCCGACGACACTGGCACAGGGAACCTTGTATTTAGATGGTGAAATTAAACCTGCAAGAGTACAGTTTGGTTCCTGGGGAGCTTTGAGCGGTAGTACAGATTGGAACTATCAGGTAGATGAAAGCTTTTATTTTGGTGATAGTGCAGTAGCAATTTATTTTGATCCGGTTTCCCTTAGCGGTGGACAAGGGGTGGATGTCTGTACTTATTACGGTACCGGTTTAAATTTCTATCGTACCGGCGGAAGTGACCTTGATATTTCAAAGCCAATCGTAAATGATGAGTATGCAGTATATGTAATCAATACCGCAAATCAAAAAGCAGTTCCGGAAGCAACCGTAACTATAGGTGGAGTAAGTATTGAAACAGACAGTAATGGACGTGCAGTATTTTCGGGAATTGCTGATAGGCAAAACTCTCTTATTAAGATTACACATGCTGATTATGTTGAAAAATCAATCTACAAGGTTGTATCAGGAGGACGTGCCGACAGTATAGCCATCAAGAAAAAGGGAGAAACCATACCGGTAGTAGAATCCGTAAAAATGACTTCTGCTAACGGTGCTTATGATGGTAAGGATTTGTTATCGGATACGGTTTATTTTAATTCGAATAAGACAAATATAAAAGCTACGCCCCGGAATACAGATGTTGTGACGATTACAGCAACATCGGATATGGAAGGCTGTACCTATCGTTTAATTTCCAATAATGATGTGGTAATGCAGAATGATACCGGCATCTTCAAAATTAATACCATTAATAAGGATGCCGCCGGTAATGTATTTACCTATAATCGAATCTGTGATTTTGAAGAAGGAAACAAGATTTATTTGGTTGTTGTTTCTCCAAACGGAGAAGAATCAAGAAAAGAATTACTTGGTATTAAAGTTAGTATGCCAAGTTCCTATACTTCAAATTTTACGGATAAAGTAGAATTTTCATCAAAAATCAATCTGGATCTTCCTGATGCTGATATCATGAAGATTTTACTGGGAAAAGAGGACTATGAAGTAGGTCCTGAGCTTCTTCCTATTGAAATTGAAATCGATCAGGATGGTAAGGTTAAGGTAGCAATCAATAAGGATAAAAATAAAGACTGGGGAACTACGAAAGAGGAGTATCAGAAGACGGTACTTAACAGATCCAGTGCAGGAAAA
>JAFYWD010000224.1 GCA_017558205.1 Lachnospiraceae bacterium
ACAGAATTTAAGATGGTATTTAGCATTAATATTTCTGTATGAAATATAGGATGTGATAATTAAATGAATTTCATACTTATTTCAATCGTCATTTTATGAAAATTTCAAATTTACTTTCCATAAAAAATACTAAACAGCTTCCCACTACACAATTTTAACTCTATATTCCTTCATCCATCCATTAATTTGCAGGTAATAGGCCAAGAGCTGAGGACCTGCCATTAGTTGACCATACCAGGGAGAGGTATAGGAAAGATTTTCTTCCAAAAGCTTCTTTGCCTTTTTTTCATCCAGTATCTGGTGAATAGGCTCTTCTTTACTCTTCATCATTTCATGAAAAGCATTTCTCAATAATTTTTCATAGGAGGGATCATAGGTTTTGGGATAAGGACTTTTCTTACGAAATAAGACAGAGTCAGTCAGCCACTTTTGGGCTGCCCGACGAAGCAGTCCCTTTTCCATCCCATCCATAAATTTAAATTCCCAGGGAACATTATACAAATACTCCACAATTCTAAGATCTGCAAAGGGAACACGTGCTTCCAACCCATGGTACATACTGGTTCTGTCCATCCTCTCCAAAAGGGTAGCCATAAACCACCGTAAATTCAGATACATTAATTCTCTCCTTCTTTTTTCCTCCCCCGAATCTCCCTCAAAGCAGGGTGTTTCTTTTATGGTATCTTCATAAGCCTGAATACTGTACTCCTTCAGATTCAGCTCTCTTATCATCTCTTCCTTTAGCAGACATTCTCTGGCTGTCATATCGTAACTCCAGGGAAATTCTCTTCGTTCAAACAATTCTTTTTTATAAAACCAGGGATAACCGCCAAAAATTTCATCTGCACATTCTCCTGTTAGAGCTACTTTAAATTTCTCACTGACCTTACCACAAAAAAAGAATAGAGAGGACTCCACATCTGCCATGCAGGGATAATCTCTGGCTCTCATGGCAGGCAGAAGGTTTTCAAACTGGCTGTTGCTGTCACACCATAAAATACGGTGGTCACTTTTCAGATATTCTGCCATTTCCAAAGCATAGGGAGCATCCTGGGAGGGTTGGTAGCCATTGGAAGAAAAATATTTACTGTTTCCGGTAAAATCAAAGGAATAGGTGGTAAGCCTGCCTCCCTCTTCTTTTCTTTTTTTCGCTGCTATGGCACTTACAATACTGCTGTCCAGACCTCCAGAAAGAAAGGTACATACCGGTACATCTGCCAACATCTGTCTCTTTACTGCTTCCTCTACCAGAAATGTTGTCTTTTCAATGGTCTGTTCTCTGTTTTCTCTATGCTCTCTTCCCTGCAACTGCCAGTAAATCTGTTCCCTCCACTGTCCATTTTGTAAGGTACAGATTCTCCCGGGCTTCACCTCTTTGATTCCATAATATACTGTTTTTCCCGGCGTATGAGCCGGACCTAATGCCAACAGCTCCCGTAATCCGTCCTTGTTACAAATGGCAGAACCTGTTTCACAGGCCAATATCCCTTTCACTTCTGAGCTAAAAATCAGCCTCTCCCCTTTTTTCTGATAAAACAGGGGTTTAATCCCCAAAGGATCTCTGCAAAGAATTAATTTTTTCTCTTCCTGCTGCCAAATGGCAAAGGCAAAAATACCATTTAATTTCCCGGCAATATCTTCTCCCCAAAGGGCAAATCCTTTTAAAATCACTTCTGTATCACAGTTGGTTGACAGACTTACGCCCTGATCCTTCAGCTGTTTTTGAAGCTCCTTCATATTGTATATTTCTCCGTTATAGACAATGGCATACTCTTTCCCTCCTTCCTGAAACACCATGGGCTGCTGCCCATATTTGTGATCCAGAATAGAAAGTCGTACATGCCCCAGACCACAGTGAGGTTTCAGATAAACTCCCCGTTCATCAGGTCCCCGATGACCAATGGCTCTATTCATTTTCTCTAAAATTTTTCCATAGCTTTCTTTTTTTTCTTCTATTTCACCATCACTTCGGTAAATTCCGTTGATTCCACACATTAATTTTTCCTTCCTCTTTGCCGATTTGATTTTTATCTGCCTTTTACGATCTCCTGTGCTCTACATGCAGGCTCCCTTCGGAGCACAGATGACAGGCTGCATCTGCTTTCCCTCTAATGCTGATTTTGCAGCAGGAATCAGGTATTCCAAACGTGCTACCATGGAGTTTGGTTTCTTTGCCGGTGCATCCTGACCAAAGGGTACAAAATAGATATGCTTGGCATTCATTAATAATCCGATATTCTTAAAATTCATTCCCAAAGCATCATTGGTAGACAGAGCCAAAAGTATTGGCTTTTCATTTCTCATATGAGCCTTAGCTGCCATAAGAACGGGACCATCAGTAATAGCACCTGCCAGCTTTGCCAACGTATTTCCCGTACAGGGCAAAATAATCAAAAGATCCAGAAAGCCTGTAGGTCCTATAGGTTCCGCTGTTTCTATGGTATCCATTACCTTTCTTCCTGCCAGCTCCTCCATCTGTTTTCTGAAATCCTCAGCCTTCCCAAAACGACTGTCAATTTTTTGCACATTTTCTGATACTATGGGAAATAAATTAGCACCTTCCTTCTTTAGTTGTTCCATTACTTCCATGGCTTCCTTTAAGGTACAAAAGGAGCCGGTAAAGGCTACTCCCACATTCTTTCCTTTTAATCTCATTCTTCTAACCTTTCTTTTCTTTTTTCCATAAGATATTCCTTTAAAATCATTGCTGAGGATATGGGCGAATATTTTCCCGGTAATCCACCACAGATAAAAAAATTAATTTTCTTTTTTTCAGCCTCTTTAGGATCCATACAATAAGGGTAAGAGGCAATTTCATAAATTTGAGTATGGAAAGGTATTTTTTCTAAATCTTCTTTGACAAAAATACGTTCCGGTATGGTATTTATCACAATAGGAAATTTCTCAGTTTCTTTTAAAAATTCATGCTTTTCCATATAGTCTGCTCCCTGGGCATAAGCTTCCATTCCCGCTTCCCTTCTTCTTGCATAAACCGTTACCTTTGCCTTCATTGCCAGAAGCTTATTTACCAGAGTTCTGGCGCATCTTCCGTATCCTAATACCAATACCGATGTTCCATGAAGATTATAGGGAAAGGACTGTAAAATTTCTGCTATGGTCCCTTCTGCTGTTGCAATAGAATTATAGACTGCAATACTCTCATCTTCCATGTAGTCATAGCAGACAACTCTTTTTTTTCTCAGTTGCTCTTTTAATTTGTAGGGAAGATTTCCTCCATACAGTTTTTGACCCGGTGATATTAACTTTTCCAATTCCTCAATTCTGACCTCTTCTCCGAATAAATTGATTTTTTCCTGTTTTAAAAAAGGAATGGGAAATAACAGATTTTCTGCCTGGCAGACAGCCTCTCTTAGTTCTTTTGCCGGTCTGGTTTTATTTTCCCCCTGTTCTTTCCCCAGATACTTTCCCTCTATCCTGTTAATTCCATAAGAAATACATTGATATTCTTTTTCCAGCTCCCGTAGCAGGAGTTGTTGGCGAAGCTCCCCTCCCATCACTGCGTAATCATATTGAAAAATAAAAAACACCCCCTAAAATATTCTTTCCTTCATTAGTATATGAAAGCTTCGCAAGTAGGTGTATTTATTAGATTTATTTGCACTTTTTCTCTTTTTTATTTCTTTTTCATTAAAAATATATCTTTTTTCCATTTTTTTATATATAATCATAACAAATATTTTTATAGGAGATTATGAAAATGCATATTG
>JAFYWD010000225.1 GCA_017558205.1 Lachnospiraceae bacterium
AAGGGAGTATACTATAGTTAAGAAATTAAAAAGGGGCGTTTTACCAAGAGAAAAGAGGATTTGTACCAGGATTTAAAGATGAAGGAGGCGATAATTCAGACTTAAAAGGTTACGACATAGGTAATAAGAGTAAGGTAATGATTTTGTACAGGTGTTAGTATTTACAGCAAATACTTGTACTAAATTATTACGGATAAGGAAAAGGAGAAAAGGTACATGAAAACTCGAATGAAGGTGCTGGTGTTTGCACTGGCAGCATTTTTTCTTGTAAGCGGCAGTACGGCATATGCGGCAGAGTTTCTGCTGTCAGCTTCCAAGGTAACCATTAACGTGGGAGAAACCTACGATATTGACGTGGTGGATTCCAATGTAAATCCCCGTTGGACAGCCTGGAGCATCAACAATGTAAAGATTGATCAGAATGGTGTGGTAACGGGAGTAAGAAAGGGAACAGCGGTAGTCAGTGCCAGAGTGGGCCTAAAAATCCAGACCTGTAAGGTAACGGTGGTAGAGCCTTCCATTAAACTGAATAAGACTACAGCCCTTCTTTACTCAGGAGAAGGTACTTCTCAATCCACCCTTCAGTTAAAGGCTACGGTAAAGGGAGCAGGCAAGGCTGTGACCTGGAAGTCTGATAAACCGAATGTGGCCAAGGTAGATGAAAACGGGCAGGTAACCTCCGTGGCACCGGGAACGGCAGTAATCACAGCTACAGGAAATGGAAAGGAAGCTGCCTGTAAGGTAACGGTAAAGAAGAACAGCCTGACCTTAAATATGGCGAACCTGCAGCTGTCAACCAAGGGAAACGGCAGCAGCATTAAGCTGGTACCTACCATAGTGGGAAGCAAGAAAAATATCGTTTGGACCAGCTCTGATAAAAAGGTGGCAACGGTAAGCGGCGGAAAGGTCACCGGTAAAAGCTCAGGAACAGCAGAAATTACGGCTACCGTAAACGGAATTTCTGCCAAGTGTACAGTAACTGTTATTAAGGATTCTCTTTCCATTAATACGGAAAAAGAGCTTCTTTATGTAAACGAAAAGAAACAGTTAAAAACAAATGCAGGAAAAAAAGATGTGGTAGCCTGGACCAGCTCTAATAATGGTGTGGTTACCGTTGATGAAAAGGGTAATCTTGTGGCAGTAGCAGCAGGAAATGCAGTGATTACCGCCACCTTAGGGGATTCCTCTGACCGTTGTGAGGTTATCGTAAAAAATACCACAACCAACATCGGAGAAGATGTTATTGAATTAAAAACCAAGGGTACCTACCAGAAGCATACTTTGGGCTTACATATAGAGGGAAGAAAGAATGCCGTAAAATGGACCTCATCTGATAAGTCTATTGCTACCGTAAATGCTAAGGGAATGGTAACCGGAAAAAAAGCGGGAGAAATAACCATTACCGCAGAGGCCAATGGGGTGAAGGACAGTGTGGCAGTAAAGGTAGCTGACTATCGTCCTACCGTAAAGCTGAATCATCAGGAATACGTTCTTTATACCAACAAAGGAAATACCGTAACCTTAAAGGCTACCGTAGACGGCCCGGTAAAGAAGGCAGTATGGGCCAGCTCAGAGCCTCAGGTGGCTAGTGTAACGAACGGAAAAGTAAAGGCCTTACAGGCAGGTCAGACAGTCATTACGGCTACTGCCAACGGAATTACGGAAGACTGTGTGATTACGGTAAAGGAAAGTGAGGTTCTGTTAGAGACAGGAAGTCTTCTTCTGACTACGGGAGAAACAGCAGAGCTTCCTTCAGACATTGTAGGAAACAGCCAGAAGGCAACCTATAAAACCACAGATGCCAAGGTGGTAAGTGTAAAAAATGGTATTATCACAGCAAAGAAGGCAGGAAAAGCAGAGATAAAAGTAACTGCTAACAAAGCTACCGGAATCTGTCAGGTAACGGTAATAGACAGCAGCTGTACTCATCAGTACGGCCAGGCAACGGTGACTAAGGAAGCAAGCTGTAAGGAAGAAGGAAGTAAAACAGCAGTCTGCAGTCAGTGTCAGCATGAACGTACAGAAAGTATGGAAAAGAGAGAACACAGCTTTAGAGTAACAGAAAGAATAGAAGCAGGCTGTGAGGTACACGGAACCATAAGAAGTGAATGTAGTGTATGTGGAGAGTTGAAGGAAGAGATTCTTCCGGAAAAGGGTCACAGCTTTGGGGACTGGAAGAAGGTGACCACACCTACCGACTTTACGGATGGTTCTTATAAACAGACTTGTAGTGTATGTGGAGAAGAAAACAGATCAGTAACCCTTCCTGCCAATGATAATCAGGGTGGCTCCGGCCAGCAGCCCGGGGGAGAAACACCGGGAGGAAATGAAGGAGAACAGCCCGGAGGAGAGAATCCCGGAGGAAGTGAAGGAGAACAGCCGGGAGGAGAAACCCCGGGAGGAAATGAAGGAGAACAGCCGGGAGGAAGCGAAGAACCCGGAGGAAGTGAAGGAGGCCAGCAGCCGGGAGGAAGTGAAGGAGGTCAGCAGCCCGGAGGAAGTGAAGGAGAACAGCCCGGAGGAGAGAATCCCGGAGGAAGTGAAGATCCTACAGAACCCGGAGAGGGAGAGAATCCGGGCGGAGGAGATGAACCCAACCCTCCTGTGGAACCGGAGGATCCTTCTGAAACAGATACCATTGCGTTAGATTTCAAGGATATTGAAGCTGTAAGCTTATATTATGAAGGAAATGAAGTAGAGGTAGTAGATAAGGCCAAGGGAGTTCCCGGTGGGGAAGAACTGGCTAAGTATTATCTGGAAATTGAACCGAAGTTTGCCCCTAAGCTTTATGTAGGTGTAAAAGCCTTTGAACAGGGAGAAAAGCAAAACGAAATTTATGCGGTAGCTGATCTGAAAAACTTTGATGCTTCCTTTGTATTTGCCTACGAGAAT
Organism: Lachnospiraceae bacterium; assembly: GCA_017558205.1. Taxonomy (GTDB): domain Bacteria; phylum Bacillota; class Clostridia; order Lachnospirales; family Lachnospiraceae; genus SFDP01. Next base: position 2,893 of record JAFYWD010000225.1, read on the forward strand.
AGAAGTGGGGCTTCAACAGTTGATACAGTGGCACAAGCATTTATTAACAGTATCATAGCCAATCCCCAGGGAGAGTTTACCTTAACACAGGATATTGATGTTTCCGGCTTGACCCTGAGTAATGGATATCTGGTAAATGCAGAATTTAAGGGAACCTTAAACGGTAACGGTTATACAATTTATGGCTTAAAAGGAAGCTTATTCAGCAAGATTGTAGGTGGTAAGGTTAATAATCTTGTGATTGAGGATGCTGAAATATCCGGTACCAATGCCATTTTAGCTCCCGTTATTAATTCCAATGCTGTGATTGATGGTGTAAAAATCATCAACAGTACTTTAACGAATGGCAGCTCCAGTACCGGCGGCAGTGTAGGTGCCATTGGCGGAAATGTTCAGAATGCACAGATTAAAAACTGTGAAGTAAGAGACTCTTCCATTACCGGTTACAGTAGTGTGGGAGGTATTGGAGGAACTATTAAATCTACTACCGTACAAGGATGTATCGTAGTTGGTACCATGGTTTCCGGAAATAATACGATTGGTGGCCTGATCGGAGATTTGGGAAGTAACGGACAAGTTTCAGACTGTCTGGTAAAAGCTAATTTAAGCGGCTCTCAAAGCGGTAACCAGAACGGAGCAAGAGTGGCAGGTATTGCCGGCTGGCATAATTCTACAGCTTCCATCAGTAAATGTTACGTAGAGGTATCTATCAGCTCCAGTGATAAAAAGGGCTGTGGCGGAATTTTTGGGGCACCGAAGGAAACGGCAGGAGCTGTCTCTGACTGCTATGTGGCAGTAACAGGAAGTGCTTATCAGATCAGTGGTTTTGAAGCTGCCATGGGTACGGTAAATAATACCTATCAGTTAAGCTCTGCTACCAATAAAAACACCGGTACAGGAGTAAAGGAAACACAGGCACTGACAGAAGAGTTATTTAAAACCACTTTGGGATTAAAAGTGGAATTCTGGCAGATTATTAAACCGGATACTACCTTATTAGGTGAAAATTCTGTTCTTACTTCAGTAGAAGGTTTTAATGCTGCAAAAGAGCAGGTATATTATAATCTGATTAAGCTGGCCCCCTTTGCGGAAAGTGAAAAGATTGTAACCTTAGGAAATACTTTAACAGGAAATCTGGCTGATAAGGTGGTAGCAGGTGTTTATCCTTATGATAATAACAACAACCTGATTATTACCATGGATGAAAGCCAGGTAGCTTCCGTAAAGAAGGTTAAGGTAGTATATAAAGACGGCAAGTTCGACAGCTATGATGTGATACATGAAAAAACTGCTGATGGTATCGTTGATGTTTACAAAATCAAGGATAAGGAACTGCCTTATCACTTTAACAAATATTTGAACAATGATGCTTTAGGTCTGGAGGAGTATATCAGTGAATTAGCATCTGATTATTCCTATGATGAGGATATTTCTTCTGTATATTCAGGAGATGTAGTAAGACAATATAGAGAAATCTACAACACGGATATTGTACCAAAGCTGGATGATTATGCACAGATGCTGGTGGGAACAGAATACGCTTCCAAGACAGCCAATGCTTATTTGAAAGCTAAGCTGGAAGCTAAGATCGAAGAAGAACTGAAGAAGCTGCTCTACACCTATACCTACTATATGAAGGGGTATGACTTTGTTATGGGTGGTGCCAATATGGCAGATCTGTTCTATTTTGATTCTGAACTTTTAAATGAAGAAGTAGACTTAACTTATCTGGTAAATGAATTAAGCAGTAGCAGCAGAGCCATGAATAGCCTGTATAACAATTATACCAGTCAGATTGCAAGTAAGTCCGGAATCGGCTTATATGACCAGTTTGAATTAATGCTGAGTATGGCAGGTGTAACGGATTATAATCAGTGGTTTATTGACAACTGGGGAGGCTACGTAAAAACACAGGAAATGATAGGATATACCCCTACGCCTTTACTGCGTTACAAAATCTGGGATAACCTGACAGCCTTAACGGGAACAGATGCCCACTTAATGTTCCTTCTTACCATACCGGAGGAATTGCAGAAGCAGTTCGGTATCCTGACAACAGCATCTCAGATATTGATCTCTGAAGTAAATATTTACTTTGAGGGAGCACCTACAGATGCCAATATTGAAACCTTTAGAAAGAAATTTGATACTATGGCACCTAATTACGGTAAGTATTATGGCTCTACCTTAAATTACGTTACCAATGGAGAAGCTAACCTGAATAACTCTTTATGTATAGGATATGATACCTATGAGAAATTTAAGAAGGAAGAATTTAAGGTTACCAGTGCCGGTGCCAAGACAACAGAAGCTCCCCATGTAAAGTGGATAGTAGAGCCTGCCAATCAGACTTACATTTCCGGAGCAGGAGCAGTAGCTACCGGAAAATACATTTACTATGGCTATATGTACGGTCTTGGTGAGTTTGGTATCTTTACTCACGAAAATGCCCATAACCAGGATTCCTCCTATTTCTTAAATGGGGAAGGAAGAAGAACTACCAATGGTGAATATTTTGCGGAAGGCTTCCTGACAGAGCCGATCAGCTCGTCAAATAGTGAAGAAAGAGGAGATTTCACCATTAACAGATTAAATGAATTTAGTATTAATGCAGACGGAATCATGGCACTGAGCTATGAACGTGTTAACACTGCGGAAGAGCTTCAGGATTATTATAAGGATCTGTTTGATTCCGGTTATGCCGTAGATACCATTATGGGAAATGCCATGATACATGCGAAAGATAATGTAAAATATAAGAACGGTTATATTGCAGTAATACAAGAAGCGCAAGATAACAAAGGAAACAATCTACCCTATATATGGGAAACCACTTATAATTACTGGCAGAATAGTGGTATGGTTTACCTGATGAACTCCTTTGAAGGCTTATATGATAATAAGGTGGTTTATAACGATAGGATTCCAAGGCGTGGTGGATATGCGGTATCTTCTTTCTGGAATGCAAACTGGTATGTACCGAGTAATCCCAACGGTGTGGCTGATGCCGGAACCTTTAAAACCATGGCTTATGAGCTTTTGGGAGAAGCAGGCTGGAATAACGGATTTATAGGATGGTCAAGTGCCAGATATAGTAATGATGAAGAGGCAATTAAAGAAATTACCGGCTATAACGGTATGCGTGAATATAAGCTGGCAAGATTTGCTGAGGCTCAAAGTAAATTATCCTCTATTCCGTATTTTGACGCAGTAAGAATCGAAAAGGTTTTTGATAATATATATACTGCTGATGCTGCTAAGTCAGGACGTGGCTATGTGGATAACGGAATGGCTATGAAAGAAATTCTGGTACAGGCAGTAAAACGTTCCACCAACGATTTCCTGGATGGAAACTTCTATGAAAAACCTAAGAATACATATTATGAGGTTTCTGATGCTTCCCAGTTCCTTACCATTGTAAATGAAAACTCTATGAAAACAGGAGTATTTATTAAGCTGACAGGAGATTTGGATTTTACTAATGTAGCAGGGGCCAATGGATATTACGGAGAGCATTTTATCGGAATTATTGACGGAGGAGACCATACCATCAAAGGCCTGACAAAACCTTTATTTAAATCAGCAAGATTTTCAGTAATTCATGATATTACCTTTGAAAGTACGGCAACCAATATTTTAATTGCCAATGCAGGAAGCTCCTCATATAACCTGGCTTATGACTGTAATTTCGGAGAAGGGAAAACCTTATATGGCTCTACTGATGCAACAAAAATGATGTTTGAAGTCTTTATGAATGAACCGGAAGCAGAGCCGGAGGTTACTCCTTCAAGTGTGGTAACAGATTTTCAGGCCATTACCTTACAGAACGTAGCAGAAAAGCTGACAGAAAAGAGTGAGGAAGAAGATGAAGAATCTGAAATAACTTGCGAGGAAGTACAGGAAGCAGAATCCCGGGAAGCTTCTGAGGCTCTGCAGGAAGCAGACACACAGGAAGTACAGGAAACGCAGGAAGAAGCATCAGAAGAATACGAAGCAACTTCTGACAAGACACAGGAAGCAGATTCGCAAGAAGCTCAAGAAGATGTCCACGGAGAAGACAAAAAGTAAATTTAGAGGAAGTACAGGAAGAGATGCCTGAGAACACTCAGGAAGTTGCTTCCAAGGAATAACAGCAGTAGTCTGTGAAAAAATTTAAAAGCTCATCTTAGTGGCCTACCGGAATATCATCGGGAAAGTAACTAAGTAATAAAAAGGAGTGGTATCCAAGTTGGGTACCGCTCCTTTTTTAATATACTAAGTTGATTTCTGATGAAATAACCCGGTTTCTCATTTTGATGTGACAGTTTTATCTTCTGTTACCAGTTTGCGGAGCTTATTTAGTTAAAATACTTAAAAACATCCAAATTTTTAATAAAAATAATATGATTTTGAAATTAAAAACTTAAATTTGGATGTTATAAGAAAAATCTAAAAAAAAGCTTCAAAAAAATCAATTAAAGTTGGAGCTTTACTAAGAATAAGATATGATTTGCTCCAATTTCTCTCCGGAATTATATGTTGTACCGGAATATTTTACAATCTTGAAAAGATAATTGGATGTATTTCTTTGAATTATAAAATTAACATCTAAAAGTTTAGGAGTTGTGGTAAGCATTTTATCCGCGGGGGATGCTTGTAACAATCCCTACAACTTTTATTGGCATTCTCCACACCAATCAGCTAGTGATTGGAGTAGGTGTAAAAATAATAAATTGTTACTTAAAGTACTGAAAAATATAATTTTAGGCTATAAATCTGAAAAGTATAGTGTTATAATTTTGACAAAGTAGTATTTTAATGATGTTTCTAAAAGATATTATGTAAGGAGAAGGAATCATGAAAAGGGGAAGCAGAATACTAAGCTTATTATTGGCAGGGGCAATCTTTTTGGGAAGCTTTGATATGTCAGCACTGGCCATGGAATATGGGGAAATGCCGGTGACAGAACAAGAGCTTTTACGCCCGGAAGCGCAAGAGAATTTTTACGAAGAAGAAAATTCTGAGTTTTCAAAAGAAGAGCAACAGCTCTCAGAAGAAGAAAAGTCCGGATTTTCAGAAGAAGAGCAACAGCTCTCAGAAGAAGAAAAGTCCGGATTTTCAGAAGAAGAGCAACAGCTCTCAGAAGAAGAAAAGTCCGGTTTTTCAGAAGAAGAGCGACAGCCCTCTAAAGAAGGAAAGCCTGAAGTTACGGAAGAAGAGTCACAGACTTCAGGAGAAGAAAAACTTCAGCTTACAGAAGAGGAAGAACAGCAATCTTTAAAAGAAATGACTCATCCTGTAGCAGAAGAAATGAAGCAGCCTTCAAAAGTAACAAAAGAGGCAGCTTTACAGGGGAATCAGACAAAGGTTAATCATGTGGCAGATTATGATGATCTTATGGAAGTACAGGTGGAACATGTAGAGCCTGCTGAAATCAAGCAAAAGGTCTATGAGGTAGAGGAACTGCTGGAGGAAGAGGAATCCGTAATGCCGGGATTTCAGCCACTTTCCGAAAGCTATGGTAATTATTGGGATATGTATTCCAACCATTATTTTTATAATAAATTTAATCAGGTAGAAAAAGATATATGGGATGCTATGGAAGTGCTATATTCCGGTTATCTGGAAAAGAATGTAGATTTTTCAGAAAAGAGAACCGAATATATTACGGTAAAGAGCAGTGATATTTCATGGAAAAGGCTCTATCAACTGGCAGTAATGTTTAAGTATACTCATCCACAGTATTATTTTCTTTATAATTCGCTTTATATGTATAATGAAGAAACTCAAACAGATTATCAGGTTCTTGCCTTTGGTGTATACGATGCTTTTGTTGATGGAGATGAAAGACAGACAGCGACAAATCAGATCAAGAATCAGCTGGATATCTGGGTAAATCAGGTCAATGAAAAGGATACGGAAGAAGAAAAGGTAAAGCTGATTCATGACCTTATTTGTGAAAAGGTAAGCTACAATTACTATGCCTATGAACAGGAAATTATGGCGGTAGAACAGGAACATTTTACCCAGTCTGCTTACAGTGTTTTCTGCATGGATCAGACGGTTTGCTGTGGATATACCCTGGCATTTACCTGGGTTTGTAATGCTGTTGGAATTGAGGCTATCGGTGTATCGGCGCCGGGACATGCCTACAATATGGTTAAAGTATGTGGTGACTGGTATAATCTGGATATTACCTGGAATGATGCTGATGATGATAGAATACTATATGAGTATTATCTGAGAAATGAGACAAACTTTGTGGGTGCGGACGAAAGTACCGGAACCATCGGAGGAAGCCACTCTATCGATCCGGAATATGAAGGTTTAATCCCGCAACGTACCCTGGATAGTGATTCTACATATTACGAAGCAAAAAGCTTGGTACCTTCACAACAAAAGGTTGCAACTCCCGTCATTCAGGTGACAAGAGGAGCAAAATACAGTACGGTAAGGATTACCAGTACTACTCCCGGAGCGGCTATTTACTATACGCTGGATGGAAAAGAACCTTCAGAATCTAAATCAAAAGGATATCTTTACAAAACAGAATTTCAGATAAATAAAGATGCCAAGATTAAGGCCATTGCCGTTGCCGATCAGTATCAGGACAGTGATGTGGCTGAGGCGGTGGTATCTTATATCTATTATGAAGAAGCAAGGGGAAGCTGGGGAAGTAATGTTACCTGGATCTTGGAAGGAAACGGAGTATTGA
>JAFYWD010000226.1 GCA_017558205.1 Lachnospiraceae bacterium
AGAGTTTTTAGCAAAATGATGGCAGGTATGATGGCATTGGCAATGATAGCAGGAGTAATGATGGTGCCTGCAAAAGCCCATGCTTATAGTGATGAAAATGTGGAAGTTATTGAATTCGTGGAAAAGGTAGAAGAGGAAGAATATGGTCCTCTTACACCGGATGGTAATCTAACCTTAGTAGATGACTATGGAAGCTTCGAAGCTGGTGGAAAACAGTTTATTACGGTAGTTACCAAAGCTGGTAATTACATCTATATCATCATTGACAGAGATGACCAGGGAAGCGAAACAGTACATTTCTTAAATATGGTAGATGAGGAAGATTTGCTTACCTTAATGGATGAGGAAGAACAGAAATCCTATTTAGATTCCTTAAAAGAAAAGGAAGAAGTGAAAGAAGTAGTTGAAACACCAGTAATAGAAGAGGTAGATGAAGAGCCGGAGGCAGTAAATGCTTCCGGTATGTTATTACCGATGTTTTTATTAGGTGTAGGTGGCATTGTATTTTATGTTTATTTACAGAAACGTAAACAGACAGATAAAGATGCAGACAAACCGGATCCGGATGCAGACTATCACGAAGATGAGGAAGATTATTTGGCAAGCATTCCAGTAGAGGAAGATAATGAATAAGGAATTTCAATTAGATAAAGTTGCCATAAGGTTAGTGAAGGAACCTCCGCTGAAAGCATGGGTTCCTTTTAACGAACCTTTGATTGTGGCAAAGGTAATGGCAGAGGAACTAGGAGACTATGACAGAGAAGTGGTGGCAGTTGTAAATCTGAGAGCAGATTTACAACCGATTAATGTAAACATCGTAAGCGTTGGAACCTTGGAACAGAGTTTAATTCATCCAAGGGAATTATTGAAAAGTACCATTTTGTCCAATGCTTCTTCCATCATTATGGTTCACAACCATCCATCAGGGAGTATGAAGCCTAGTGAAGATGATATAAAAATGACAGATCGTATGGCGCAGATATGTCAGCTCATGGGTATTCATTTGCTAGATCATATCATAGTGAGCAGGGGAAGTGAGTATTACTCTTTTAAAGAAAAAGATATCCTTCCACTACCCAGAGTACGATTTACCAACAGTATCGATGAATTAAATATAGGAGGAATGAAAGTGGCAGAACCAAGAAAAGAAAATAATGTGCCAGCTACAGATAGAAGAGAAAGCTTTCTGGCACAGATGAAAGAAATAACAGATAAATTAGAAAAAGGAGTTACAGAGATTTTTAATAGTGAAAGCTATAAACAGTTTTTAAATACTATGGCAAAGTTTCCAAAATACTCCGTAAATAATAACTTACTTATTATGATGCAAAAACCGGAGGCACAGTTGTGCCAAAGCTTTTCCGGATGGAAGCAGATGGGTAGAAGTGTTAAAAAAGGAGAAAAGGGAATTAAGATTATTGCTCCATCTCCTTATACGGTAGAGCGTGAAATGCAGAAATTAGATGATAAAGGAAAGCCCGTTATGGGTGCGGATGGGAATCCTATTATGGAAACCCAAACAGTACAAATGAATGGTTTTAAGATAACCCATACCTTTGATGTAAGTCAGACCGAAGGGAAAGAACTTCCAACGGTAGGAGTAGATGAGTTGCAGGGTGAGGTCAAAGACTACGAGAAGTTTTTTGAAGTCATCAAATCCATTAGCCCGGTACCAATTCATGTAGAAGCTATAGGGGATGGCAGCAAAGGATACTATAATCGTGTTGAAAGTAAAATTGTATTAAATGCACATAAAATCAACGCAGG
>JAFYWD010000227.1 GCA_017558205.1 Lachnospiraceae bacterium
GGGTCCGTCATCAAAGGTAAGGGCAATCATAGGCTTTGCAGGATCGGCCTGCCCCTCCGGCATTACAACAGGTGCCGGTTCCACAGAGGGCTCTGCAGCTTCTTCCGTTGTTTCTTCTGCCACTTCTTCCGTTGCCGGTTCACCGGCTTCTTCCTTTAAGGATGCCAGAATCTCTCCTAATTGATCATAGGAATACTGAAGGGTAACAGTTCCTTCTGACATGGACAAATAGTCACCTCGCTCCAGAATAATTTCAAGACCCTCTTTTGTTAAAGTCCAGTTATCCAGAAGATATTCATCTATCCACTCCTGATTTGCATTACTGTCTTCTATTACCATGTTCTGTAAAAGCTCCCGGCCTGATTCTGTTAAAAGCTCATCTAAGGTTACCAGCTTCCCTGTTTTTACACTGGCATGAAAGGTTTTAATAATATCAATGGGGTGGGCCAGATAGGGCTTTTCATAAACACCGGTGATTTTTACGCTGACAATATCTTCATCCACCAGATAGCTGTCATATTCTGCCGTTAACTCCGCTGCATCTCCTTCAGCACTGCTACCCTCAGATTCAATCTTATATTCTGCTACAATCTCCTCTACCCACTTGGTAATTTCATTATTTAATTCTGTAATCTCTCCCTCCGGATACAAGATTCTGGCTACCAGATCCTCTTCCAGCTGGATATAACCTGTTTCCTCTCCGTACTCACGTACCGGGGTATCAAGGAGTACAGGATTATCCAAATATTCTTCTAATAATTCTTCCGGAGTAAGCTGCACTTCTTCTTCCTTAGGAGAAGCTGCTTCCTCTTGTGTCATTTCCTCTTCCGTTGCTTCTATGCTTATTTCTTCCGGTGGTACAATTTCTTCTGACTGTTTTCCACTGCAGCCGGTCAGCATAAAACATAACATCGTCAGAAGTATAAGTAATTTCTTCATAAGTTTTCCTCCAAGTTTTATCGTTTTTGTCAGTTTAACTACACCATATTGGTAGGTTTATCTTAACATTAAATATTCAAAAAAGGAATAAATATATTTACTTTTCCATTATTGTTTCACTATTGATTCACTATTTTTTTACTATTTTGCATCTTGTATTTTGTTATCCCTCTTCTTTCCCGTAACAGTTCAGCCTCCGACAAATTTTTAGGTTATTCCGACTCCCAAACTTTTGGATGTTAAATTTATAAATATATGAAATACATCCAACTATCTTTTCAGAATTATAAAATATTCCATTACAATTTTAATTTCAATGACAAATTAGCGCAAATCATATCTTATTCTTAATGAAGCTCCAAATTTTATTGATTTTTCTGGAGCTTTTTTTTAGATTTTTCTTATAACATCCAAATCTCAGTTTCTAGTTTGAAATACTATCATTAATATTAAAAATTTGGATGTTCACCAATATTTTATCTAAATAAGCTCCCAAATTACTAATAGCATACAGGAGGCTTTCAGTCTCCTATACAAAATCAAACCCACATGATAATATATTTGTATATTAGTTTGAAGTTTAGTATCCATTAAAATGACAAATATAAGTTACAAGGCTTCTGAAAACGAAAGCAAGGAGGAATAAGCTATGCTTTTCCTTCCTATGGAATATGTGGAGGGGAAGGGGACTAATTACAGCTATAGTCCCTTAGCCATTCTTGGCTACTCTCTTTTTCTCTTATTCTGTACAGCCTCTCTTATTTTGATTTTAATGAGAAGAAAAAATGCCGTGTCGGTAGAATTTTTTCTACCGGCTCGGCATTTTTCTTAGCTTTCCAAGTTTGCTTTCTCATTATCTCTGAAGCAGTTTTTGCCACCACTTCATTGTCTGACTGTTAATCTTAAAGCTTACTTCTTTAGTTCCGCCATAGGCACCCTTTCCTTGAATTGTTACCTTGGCAGTTCCCTTATTCACATTGTTGCTGTAGCGGATAATCTCGTACTCTTCCGGCTTCAGCTGTGTCTTTCCGATTTTTACAATCAAATCTTCCTTTTGAAGAGTAATCTGTTCCCCGGTATAGTACCATTTTTTACCCGGTTGCAGCTTTATCGTAGCTTTGGAGATACTCATTGACTTTTGAAGAATACGATAGGTAGTAATGATCTCTCCTTTATAATTTCCTTTTCCTCGTACGATAACAGTGATTTCTCTTCCGGCTTCCACTACATCTTTTTTGCCTAAAATATCTCCTTCCTCATTCAGGTATTCTACTGCACTTTCATAATCTTTACCGGCAACAAGTACCTTTCCGTTTTTATCTGTTAGCTTAGGCTTACTGATATATTTACCGGCACCTCCTGCTTCCACATCCTGTGCCATAATACTTACGGTAAAAATATCTGCAGGTTGGATTTCAAAGGGAACTTCTTTTTTTCCTGTAAAATTACCTATACCGTTAATTACTACAACAGCATCCGCCTTTCCATCTCCAATAAAATTTACGGACTGATTATTCTTATAGGTAAGCTTGTAGTCTCGATTTTGCACCAATTCAGTATCGTTATACATCACCGTAATAAGAGGTTTGGCACCATTTTTTTCATGAAAAATTACCGGCTCCTCCATATAAATCTCAATATCTCCGCTTTCCATTCTCTGTGGTGTAACCTTAATACTCTTCTTTACGGTTCCCGTATATCTGTTTTTTCCGGTAATAATTGCCTGTCCCGTTCCCCTTTTGTCAGTCTTATCAAAGGTTATCTGATAATCATCGGGAGTCAGAGTTATTGTACGGGTTTCACTTCCTTCTTTATAAGTATAGGTCAGTTTTATAGGCCCTCTTAAACGTTCATCCCACTCGGACAGAGGGGTTCCGTTATACATTATGGAGGTCGGAATTCCGTCTATTTTTACCTTACTCATAGGAATACCGGTAATTTTAAAGGTAGTACGCACCGTTCCCTGATACTTTCCTTGTCCCGTAATTACTACTGTATAGGTACCCGCCTCAACGCAGTGGCCATAGTCTAAGGTATAGTCTGTTCCCGGCTGTAACGGCTGATTATTATATGTCAGCTTCAAAAGCTCTTCTACTGCAACAGCAGTTCCACTATAAACCTGATCCGGTATTTTACTGATTTTTACCTTACTTAAAAGAATTTGTTCATTAGAAATCAGCTTTAAGGTGATTTCCCTTACTCCGGTGTAGTTCTTCATACCTTCAATCATAATGGTATAAGTACCCGGCTGTGTAAATGCTCCTTCAGCTTCTGAATTTGCATAGGTTACCTTAAAGTCTTTGTTATTCACCAGTTTTTTTCCATTCCAGGTTACTGCCGGTACGGGAAGCTGCTTTTTATTATTTTTACAGATGAGAGTTATATCATCTATGATGACATCCTGATCCTGCAGACTCTTCCTTGTAATTTCATAATTTTTCGTAATAGTACCCTGGTAATTACCTTTTCCTTTGATTACCACGGCAGGTGCTTTAGTCAGCATATCCTCCGATAAATCATTGGCATTGATATTATTCTTATAAGAAACGGTATAATCCTTTCCTTTTTCTAAAAGTTTAGAGCCATCATATACTTTAATCTCTGCCGGCTGTACCTTTTTTCCTGTATAGGCAAGAGGTTCAATTTCTTCCATCCAAAGGCCTCTTTCATCCTTCCACTTAGCATACAGCGTAAGATTTCCGGTTGTTCCCCTTTGAATTTTTTCTATAGGTTCACCGGTAAAGGAAGAATTGTCATACCAGCCCATGAAGATAAAACCATCTTTTCCGCTTGCCGGCTGAAGTACTACACTGCTGCTGATATTATAGGTTGGCGGATTACTGCTGTGATTGGTTCCTCCCTCCAGCTCATAAGCAATGCTGTACTGTTTGTAGCCGATATTGGCATATAAGGTTTTTGCACCATAGCTTCCTGCAGCAATAGTGGTTACTTTTTCTCCGGTAAAGTTTTGATTACTATACCATCCTTTAAATTCATAGCCTTCTGTAAGAACCGGAGCTGTTAAATTAATCGTGTCCGTTTCAATGGTGTATCCGGAAGGATTCTCTGTGGCTATCGGTTCCTGATTCCACAGGTAAGTAAGAGGGTATGTAATAATTTCATAACGGGGAGTAACTTCCATGTCTGTTATTACTCTTGAAAAATCAGCACTCCAGCCTTTAAAGGTGTAGCCTGTTCTTTCCTGTAACACAGGAGCTGTGGCGGATGTTCCTTCTTCTACCTGTTCTTCTTTCAATAAGGCTCCATTACTGTCTTTAAAAACTACCCGGTACAAAGCAGGAAGTACGGTTACCTTACATTGAACCTCTATCTCATTTCCTCCGTCATCAGTAATGCTTGCTCTTACAATAGTTGCTCCTACTGCTACCGGAGTCAGAGTTCCTTTGTTGACTTCTACAATATTCCTGTTATCTGAGGTCCAGGTAATGTCATTTTCTGTTTTTCCCTCTGACAGAACTGCCACATTCAATTTTGTTGTGGTATTTCTTCTCAGACTGACTTCCGTCTTTTCCAATAAAAATTCCAGTTCTACTACCCGGAATTCCTTCACTGCCACATCACTGGTAGTAACACCGTTTAATACAGCAATGGCTTTTACCGTGGTATCCTCAGTAATCACAAAAGGGGCAGTATATCTGCTGCTTTGTTCTGTAGGAGTGGTACCATCAACGGTATAATACACTACCGCCTGAGAATTGGGTGCTGTAATTGCCACCTTACCTCCCCTGGTAATCGCGGAGTCTTCCTGTGGAAAAGTGGGCTTATTCAATTTCCATTTCGCATAGAGTGTTTGTGCAGTTGTAATACTTACTGTGGTAGAGGACTGAATTCTTACATTCCCCTCTTTTGTGGTATACCAGCCTTCAAAGCTGCAGCCTTCCCGTGTAGGTGTTGGTAAGGTTCCATAGGTCTGTCCGTATACTACATTTTTACTCTGCTGACTTACTGTTCCTCCATTGGCATCAAAGGTAACCTGGTATCTGGTAGCCTCCCATTTAGCATACAAGGTAAGATTGCCGGTGGTTCCTCTTTCAATTTTTTCTATAGGTTCACCGGTAAAGGAGGAATTGTTATACCAGCCGGCGAAGATAAAGCCGGTTTTTCCGCTTGCCGGCTGCAGTACCATACTGCTGCTGACATTATAGGTTGTCGGGTTACTGCTGTGATTTGTTCCCCCATTCAACCGGTAGGAAATCGTGTATTGCTTATAGCTGATATTGGCATATAAGGTTTTTGCACCATAGCTTCCTGCAGCAATAGAAGTTACTTTTTCTCCGGTAAAGTTCTGGTTAGTATACCAGCCTTTAAATTCATATCCTTCTGTAAGAATAGGATCTGTTAAATTAATCGTTCCTGTTTCAATGGTATACCCGGAAGGATTATTGGTTGCTACTGTTTCCTGATTCCACAGATAGGTTAAAGGATAGGTAATAATTTCATAACGCGCTGTTACTTCCATATCTGTTGTTACGTTTGAAAAATTAGTGCTCCAGCCTTTAAAGGTGTAGCCTGTTCTTCCCTGTAACACAGGAGCTGTGGCAGCCGTTCCTTCTTCTACCTGTTCTTCTTTCAATATGGATCCGTTACTATCTTTAAAAACTACCCGGTACAAAGCAGGAAGTACGGTTACCTTACATTGAACCTCTATCCTATTTCCTGCAAAATCAGTAGTACTTGCTCTTACAATAGTTTCCCCAACTGCTACCGGAGTCAGAGTTCCTTTGTTTACTTGTACAATATTCCTGTTATCTGAGGTCCAGGTAATGTCATTTTCTGTTTTTCCCTCAGGCAGGACTGCAACATTCAATTTTGTTGTGGTATTTCTTCTCAGACTGACTTCTGTCTTTTCCAATAAAAATTCTACATCTACTACCTGGAATTCCTTCACTGCCACATCACTGGTGGTAACACCGTTTAATACAGCAATGGCTTTTACTGTGCTATCCTCCGTAATCACAAAAGGGGCTGTATATCTGCTGCTTTGTTCTGTAGGTGTGGTACCATCCACAGTATAATAAACTGCTGCCTGCCCATTGGGAGCTATAATAGTTACCTTATCCCCTTTTGCGATCATGGTACCTTCCTGTGGAAAGGCGGGCTTATTCAGCTTCCATTTCGCATAGAGTGTTTGCGCAGTTGTAATACTTACTGTAGTAGAGGACTGAATTCTTACATTTCCCTCTTTCGCAGTATACCAGCCTTCAAAGCTGCAGCCTTCCCGTGTAGGTGTAGGTAGGGTTCCATAGGTCTGTCCGTATACTACATTTTTACTCTGCTGACTTACTGTTCCTCCATTAGCATTAAAGGTAATCTGATAGCTGGCAGCCTCCCACTTGGCGTATAAGGTCACATTACTGTCTGTCTGATGAAGGGTAGCTTCCGTTACCCTGTTAGTAAGCTGCTGACTGCTGTACCAGCCCAGGAACTGATAGCCGGCTCTTACCGGGTTTGGCAGGTTGCCGTAAGGACTGTCAAAGGTAATCGTCTGCGCAGAAAGAGGAGTCAAAGTCCTGTCATTTAATTCAAAGGAAAGCTGATAGGTTTTTGGCTGCCAGTGAGCATACAAGGTAAGATTTGTTTCTGCCAAATCCTCCGAAAAATCCCATTTTTTATCTTCTGTACTTTCCGTTGCTGAGGTATACCAGCCTTTCAGAGTATAGCCTGTTTTTGCCTGCAGCTGAGGCTCTGAAATCAACGAATTCTTGATGACCTCCTTTGGCGAAATAACCTCTGACGTATTGGTAACAAATTCTACTCTGACAATTCCTTCTAATAGATCAATAAAAGGATTGCCGTAGGTATCTGCATAAGTTTTGGCATAGCTGTCAGAATAGCCGATAATGGTAGTGGTATTAACAAAAGCGCCTGCAGCGATGGAGGTAATTCCTCTGGGCAATCTGATTGACTCCAATGTCGTACAGCCTGCAAAGGCACCTTCCCCAATGGTAGTTATGGTATCCGGAAGAATAACCTCCTGTAAGCTTGTACATCCATCTGCCATCTGCTGAGGAATCTTTGTAATATCTGCCTTAATTTCCAGCCTTACTAAGCCGGAACTTCCATACAGGGCATAATTAGCAATTGAGGTTACGGAAGCCGGAATAATAAGCTCCTTTAATTTAAAGCAGAAGGAGAGAGCCTGCATATCAATAACCCTTAGATTCTTAGGAAGTGTAATTTCCTGCAACTCTGCACAACCAAAGAACATAAAACTTCCCAGTACCTGTAGATTATCTGACAGTACTACCTGCTTTAAAGCATCACACTCACCAAACATCCTTTGTCCCATATTGGGAATATTTCCATTAATTACAGCTTTTGTTAAATAGGGACATTCACTAAAAGTCTTATTTCCCACTGTGGTTACTGTCTGTGGAATTGTGATTTCCTTTAATCCACTTTTATAAAAAGCTTCCTCTCCCAAAGAAGTAATTCCATTAGGTATAGTAAATTCAGATAAAGCAGTAAATTCGGAAAATGCTCTGTTTCCAATGGAAGTAATTCTTGCATCCAGGGAAACTGCCTTTACCTTATCTTTGTAAGCTGCCACAGGATGCTGTGAAACAGATGCCACATCTGCCAGCTTTCCGCTTCCTTCCAGGGTCAATACTCCGTTTCCTTCCAAGATCCAGGTAACATTACTTCCCCAGCTTCCCCTTGCTTCTTCATAATAGATATAAGATACCACCGCCTCAGCCACATCACTGTCCTGATAC
>JAFYWD010000228.1 GCA_017558205.1 Lachnospiraceae bacterium
CAGAAGTAACAGTGCAGGTTTGGAGGAAAGACAGAAGCTTGTGGAAATTCCTGCCGGTGAGTAGAAGAAGTCAGGTTACTTTTTATACCCACGTCAATCACTGGCTTGCTTATGAACAGTAACGATAATTCCATAAGGAATAAAGAAAAAGTCGGTATGAAGTACCGGCTTTTTTCATATCTTAAAGTGAAAAAAATAGAGTGGAAGAGAATGGATTTATTATGTAGAGAAAAAATTTTATCCAATGAATATGCGGATTGGGTAATAGATTTTGAATTAACAGACTGGTTGGAACGATTGGATACTTCAGGTGTAGATTATTGCTATGATAAGATTGAGGATACTCTGGGGATTGTTTATGCCAAAAGAGGGGAAATGGAAGAGACGGGAATTTTAAATTACTCTTACCGCCAGATTCCTTCCTTGTTGGCACTGCCTGAGATTATTTCAGAACAGGGAGAGGAAGAATTTGATTTTACTCCCTTAGTTGAAACTGGGAGTATCAGAGCTGCCCGGGAACCTTTGTCACTTACCGGTAAAAATACAGTAATAGCACTGATCGGAACAGGAATTGATTATACAAATCCTTTATTTAGAAAGCCGGATGGCTCCACAAGAATACTGGCTATCTGGGATCAGACCATAGAGGGAGGAAATCCTCCTGCTACGGCACAGTATGGCAGTGAGTATACAAGAGACCAGATCGACTTGGCACTGAAGGAGGAGAATCCTTTGTTATGGGTACCTACCAAAGAGGAAAGGTGGGTCACTACTTATGTGGCAGGAGTGGCTGCCGGAAGTAGTATTATTACTCCTGAAATTTATACTTCCCCAGCACCGGAGGCAGAATTTGTTGTTGTAAAGCTAAAAGAGTGTAAGCCTTACTTAAAAGAATATTATCTGTTGCCCTCTCAGGTTCCGGCTTATCAGTCCACAGATATTATTAAGGCCTTCCAGTACGCAGACAGTTTTGTAAGAGAGTTTTTTCGTCCCGTTATTTTTTGTTTTACCCTGGGAACCAATTACGGAGGACATAGTGGTACAACACCTCTAAGTAAATATTTAGAGAGACTGGGAAATAAGAGAGGAAGGGTCGTGATAGTTTCGGGAGGAGCTGAGGGCAATAAGGGGCACCACTATTCCGGTATTTTTACTTCGACACAGGAAAAAGAAAAGAGAGAGGAGATAGAGATTCGTGTAGGGGCAGAAGAGAAGGGATTTCTGGCAGAAATCTGGGGAAGTGTACCGGGAAGTCTGCGGGTAGGAATCAGAGCACCTTCCGGTAAGGTTCTGAAGGTAGAGGATATTCAGACCAGAAAAGGAACTGCCTATCGGTTTATTTATGAAAAAACCAGAATCATGGCAACCTATGCTTCTTTGGATCCCGGTACCGGGGATCAATTAATTATCTTAAGGATAGAGAAACCCTCAGAAGGAATCTGGACTATTTTGATAGAAGGAGAGGAGGAAGTGCTTCCTCAGGAATTTCATGTCTGGCTTCCTAACACCAGCTTCCTGTCTTCTGAAACCTATTTTTTAAAACCGGATCCCGATATTACCTTAATGGTACCTTGTTTCACAAACAATGTTATTTGTACCTCATCGTATTCTACTGCTACCAATAGCTTTTTTGCGCAGTCAGGAAGAGGATTTTCCAGGGGGAGCTTAAATAAGCCGGATCTGGCAGCACCGGCAGTAGGAGTTTCCTCTCCTCTGAGAAGCCTTCCGGGACAGTTGCGTATCGGCAGACAAACCTCTACTGCTTTTTCAGCAGCTTTTATGGCAGGGGCAGCAGCACAGTTTTTACAATGGGCTTATGGGGAGGGAGAAAGAAACTATTTAAATGGAAATGAAGTAAAAAGCCTGTTCCTGAGTGGAGCCAAAAGAGAGCAAAATCGCAATTATCCTAACAGAGAATGGGGATACGGAAGACTGAGCCTTCAAGGAGTATTTGATCTTTTGGCCAA
>JAFYWD010000229.1 GCA_017558205.1 Lachnospiraceae bacterium
CTCTCTTAGGATTTAAGCCTGTAGTTTCCAGATCCAGGCATACATAATTTTGCAATCCTTTCATGAAAAAGCCTTTCTAATTCTCTTTCTTTTTCTTTGCTGCCGAAGCTTTTTTCACTGCTTTACTGTTCTTTTTATATTCGGGGCACAAATGCTGTAAAAAACATTCCTCACATTTAGGAGTAGGAGCCTTACAAATAGTACGTCCCAA
Organism: Lachnospiraceae bacterium; assembly: GCA_017558205.1. Taxonomy (GTDB): domain Bacteria; phylum Bacillota; class Clostridia; order Lachnospirales; family Lachnospiraceae; genus SFDP01. Next base: position 212 of record JAFYWD010000229.1, read on the forward strand.
ACGGATAATATGGGTATTCCATACAATCCAGTATTCCTTGGGAAGCTCCTTCATCAAATCGAACTCTACCTTTACGGGATCCTCATTTTTCGTTAAGCCCAATTTTTTTGAAATTCTTTTTACATGAGTATCGACTACCACACTGGGTTCATGGAAAATATGGCCTCTTACCACATTAGCTGTTTTTCTTCCTACTCCTGCCAGGTTGGTTAATGCATCCAAATCATTGGGAACCTCTCCCCCGTACTTTTCCACCAGCTCCTTACAGCAGGCAATAATATTTTTAGCCTTATTCCTGTAAAAACCTGTGGAGTGTATCATCTTCTCCATTTCCCTTAAATCGGCATTGGCAAAGTCTTCTGCGGTAATATATTTTTGAAATAAATCCTTTGTTACTATATTTACCCTGTCATCCGTACATTGTGCACTAAGCATAGTAGCAATCAGCAGCTGCAATGCATTTTCATGATTTAAGTAACAAACATACTCCGTACCATATTCTTCTAATATTCTTTCTAATATTGCTTTGGTATTTTTTTTCATCTGCTTTCCCTTTCAAACTTCTACAAGCTGAATCTTTGCTTCTCCTGTCAGAGGATTTCTTCTTTTATAATCAAATAACACAAGTCCGGCAGTCTCTGTTTTTTCACATTTTCCCTTTTTCCAGACCTGATAAGTGAACTTCTCCAAATGAGTCATTTTTGCCAGCTGTTTACTATTATATTCCTTATAGTCCGGCAACAGTCCTCTTTCTTCCTCTTCTTTTTTATAAATTCTAAGACTGATTTCCTTCATTTCCTCACTCCAGGGAGCAAATTCCGGTCGTGCCTTCAGCTTCTCTCTCAGATATAAGTCAAAAATCAAAAGCTGACGATACATCTCTTCCTTTTCAGGTGTTTTTTTTCTGCAAAATTCCAATAAAATATGATAACGATAGCTACGGGAGGGACTGGCCAGATCGTAGCCCTTACTTTCATAAAATTCTCCCAGCTTGTGATACAACTGAAAAGCTGTTGAAAACTCCTTTACCAGCATGGCCATGGTATAGATAAACTGATTACTGTTATAATACAGCTCTACCATCTCTTCGATTCTTTTTAATTGTAAAACCTCTTCAAAGCTTAGCCACTTGGTAAATAATACCTGATAGGGTGGCTTTTTTGTATAGGAAAGTCCGTATGCCTCAGCCTTATGCCACATATCAGCGCCCTTTAATACCTTTAAAAAGCCCAGCTGAAGCTGCTCCGGCTCCATGGCATAAACCTCATTAAAGGAATTTTGAAAGCTTTCCAAATTCTCGTAGGGAAGACCGGCAATTAAGTCAAGGTGCTGATGAATATTGCAAAAGCTGTTGATTGTCTCTACATTCTTTTTTAATTTTACCAAATCTGTTACTCTTTGAATTTCCTTCAAGGTATTCAAATTGGTTGACTGCACTCCAATTTCCAGCTGAATCAGCCCGGGGCGCATTTTTTTCATAATTCTTAATTCTTCTTCTCCTAAAAGGTCTGCAGAAATTTCAAAATGAAAATTTGTAACCCCGTTATCATTTTCCAAAATATATTTCCAAATAGATAAGGCATGCTCTTTCCTGATATTGAAGGTACGGTCAATAAATTTTACCTGGGGCACTTTTTCATCTAAAAAAAACTGCAATTCCTGCTTTACCTTTTCTAAACTTCGAAATCTCAATACCTTATCAATAGAGGATAAACAATAACTGCAGCGATAAGGACAGCCTCTGCTGCTTTCATAATATACAATCCTGTGGGAAAAGTTTTCCATATTTTTATAAATAAAGGGAATAGAATCCATCTCTACCGGCTTGCGACATGATGGTAATTTTTCTTCTTCCTCTTTTGTACGAAGACCTGCTATCCCTAAAGGAGCTCTTCCCTTTTCTTCTTTTGCATAGAACCTGCAAAGCTCAAGAAAGGTTTCTTCTCCTTCTCCCTCCATAATACCGGCCAAAAAAGGATATTCCTTTAAGATTTTTTCTGCTGTATAGGATACCTCAGGACCTCCCAGATATATCTTGGTATCAGGCAGAATTTTATACAGCTCACCAATGATTTCCTGTATATATTCCCAATTCCAGATATAACAGGAAAAACCGATTACATCCGGTTTTCTTTTATAAATGTCTGCATAAATAGCCTCTGCTCTGTGATTTATGGTATACTCTGCAATTTCTATGGTACAGCTTTCTTTTTCTTTTGCATTTAAATACTCTCTGGCATATGCTGCCAGAGAGTATACTGCAAGGTTTGAGTGTATATATTTTGCATTAATTGCTGTTAATAAAATCTTCATTCCTTATCCTTTAAAATTAAAAACATAGCTATATTGATACCTTATAGGCTATAAGCTGCAACAGTTCATTCATTGGCTGAACTTTTACTATAAGCTTTCTATGAAGCGTAAGAAGGCTTTTTTGCCTTCCTCATTTCTCTTATATACTCCGGCATCCTCCAGTACTCTGCTGAATACTGCTCCGATTTCATCCTGTAAAATTTTCATAATATTTTCTTCTGTTACAGCATCATACTTTGGAAGGAATTTTTCTACCCAGTCAGCATGCTTTTCAAGGGTTTCATTTTTTCTGATGTCCTCACCCTTAATAATAGCCTGGGATAATTCTTCCATTTCCTGCTTTAATCTGGCCGGTAGTACTGCTAATCCCATAACTTCAATTAAACCAATATTTTCTTTTTTAATGTGGTGTAATTCAGCATGGGGATGATATACTCCCAAAGGATGCTCTTTCGTAGTAATATTATTACGAAGTACCAGATCAATTTCATAATCCTCTCCCCGCTTTCTGGCAATAGGAGTAATGGTATTATGAGGTTCTTCCTCTGTATAAGCATAAATAAATGCTTCTTCATCTGTATATTCTCTCCAGGAGTCTAAAATCCTGTCTGCCAGTGCGATAATACGATCGGTATCCTTACCACTTAGTCTGATCACGGACATAGGCCACTTAATAATGCCGGCCTTAATATCTTCAAAGCCCCTCACACTAAATTCTGTTTCAACAGGTGCCTTCGCCATGGCAAACTCATAATTTCCTCCCTGAAAATGGTCATGACTTAAAATAGAGCCTCCTACAATAGGTAAGTCAGCATTGGAGCCTACCATATAATGAGGAAATTGCTTTACAAAATCGAAAAGCTTACAGAAGGTATCGTGCTCAATCTTCATGGGTATATGCTGACTGTTAAATACGATACAATGCTCATTATAGTAAACATAAGGAGAATACTGGAATCCCCAGGTGCTTTGATTTATTTCCACCGGGATAATTCTATGATTTTGTCTTGCCGGATGATTTACCCTTCCTGCATAGCCTTCATTTTCCACACATAAAAGACATTTAGGATAACCGCTTTGCTTTGCCAGCTTGGCAGCCGCAATAGCCTTAGGATCCTTTTCAGGCTTGGAAAGGTTGATGGTAATATCGATATCGCCGTATTCTGTGGGTGTTACCCATTTTTGATCCTTACATACACGGTATCTTCTGATATAATCTGTATCCTGACTGAATTTATAATAAAAATCAGTAGCTTCCTTAGGAGATTTCTCATAAAGCTTCCAAAACTTTTTAATCACCTCACTGGGACGAGGAAGTAACTTGCTCATAACCGCAGTATCAAATAAATCTCTGGAAGTAATATCATCCTCAATAATTCCCTTTTCTACTGCATAATCCAGAATACCTGCCAGAATTTCTTCTAACGCTTTTTCTTCAAAATCACAGGTAACCTCTTCCATTTCATCCAGCTTTAATAGCTCTAACAGACTGTTAATGGTAAAGATTTCATCCTCTTTTTCCAATAAACCTTCTTTTAATCCATAATTAACCAATTGTTTAATGCTTTTACAAATCATTATCTATTCTCCGTTTATATTTTCCTGCTTTTTTATTTTTTATAAAACACTTGGTCCATCACCTAATTCTACTACATAGAAATCAGCGTCATAACCAATTTTTTCTTTATAAGCAGCTCCTACCTTTTCAATAAAGCTGTCAATTGCATCTTCTTTTACAATACTTACAGTACAGCCACCAAAACCTGCTCCTGTCATTCTGGAACCGATTACGCCTTCAATCTTCCAGGCTTCCTCAACTAAGGTATCCAGCTCAATACCTGTAACCTCGTAATCATCCCTTAAGGAAACATGGGAGGCATTCATTAGTTCACCGAAAAGTGCAATTTCATTATTCTGAAGTGCTTCTACAGCCTTTACGGTTCTCTGATTTTCATATACGGCATGCTTTGCACGTTTTACTCTTACTTCGTCCTTGATAGCATCCTTATATTCTTCAAACTGCTCTTCTGTTAATTCACCTAAAGCTTTAATATCAACTACCTTCTGTAATTCAGCTAAGGCAGTTTCACATTCACTTCTTCTTTCATTATATTTGGAATCACCAAGACCACGTTTCTTGTTACTGGAAGCAATTACAATCTTGGCATTCTCCAATTTAATAGGTGCATAGGTAAAGGATAAATCTGCAGTATCTAAGAAGATTGCATGATCCTTTTTACCCATAGCAATAGAGAACTGATCCATGATTCCACAGTTAACTCCATTGAAATTATTTTCTGAATACTGTCCGATTAAGGCCAGATCCTGATTAGTCACGTCAAAACCAAAGAAGTCTCTTAAAATAAATCCTGTTAATACTTCTACAGAAGCAGAAGAAGAAAGACCTGAACCGTTAGGAATGGTACCATTTAATAATAAATCAATACCGCAATCCATTTTCATCCCTCTTTCAGCAAAGGCCCACATAACTCCCTTTGGATAATTGGTCCAGCCGGCTTCTTTTGCAGGCTTTAAATCATCTAAATCTGATTCAATAATACCCAGCTTATCAAAATTCATGGAATAAAATCTTAATTTATTATCGTTACGTTTTCTTGCAACACCAAAAGTACCGATGGTTAAAGCCGCGGGAAATACATGACCACCATTATAGTCTGTATGTTCTCCAATCATATTAACTCTTCCCGGAGCAAAAAATGCCTTTGTTCCTTCGGTATCCCCAAATACTTCCCCAAATCTTTTTAAAATTGTCTCTTTCATGTACCTTCTCCTTTGATTTATCTATCGCTTCTAAAAGCAAATTTCCTTACCTTTCTACTATAGTGCAACTGTTTTTCACTGTCAATAATATAACGTTCAACTATTACCCTGATTCTCACAAAAAATAGTAACAGTTCAGCCTTCAGCTTCCTATGTTCATTTATTTCATGTTTTTTTCAAAGAGTGAAAATGTTCATTTTGATAATGAAAAGGTACTGGAGCTGACCTCACCTTTTACTCAATATTCGGGGCGTATTCCTACCATCCGAATCGGATCAAAGGCCGGGCTATTATTCCACCTGGTTACTATCCGTATTATAGAGCTTTCCCTATGTATATTTACCGGTATTGTTGGAATAGTGTTATTTGTTCTGGGATTTCTTATTGAGGATAAGCTGCTTCGTCTAAGAATCTGCCTTTTAGGACTGATTTCTATCCTGATATCTATTTGGACTTTATTAGAAAACTGGTTAGGGCAGTTTCTGTTTTCAGATATTCAAATTTCGTCCTTTATTCTTTTTGTGGTTATTTTCTACATTCCCGTTCTAATATCTGCTTTTCTGCTTACTTTTGAACCTCTTTCAAAAAAGTGGTATATGGAGGGAAATTTATTTCTTTCAATTGCTGTCAATATCATAGTACATCTTTTACAGCTGACAGGAATGGCTTACTATATTGATATGATATTTATCATGATTCTGCTGCTTGTAATTTCATTTGTCCTCACTATCCTTGGTATTGGCAGCTATATCAGGGAGATAAAAAATAATGAGTCTATTCAGAAGAACCAACTAAATGAAGATCGTATTAATTATCTATTAGGCACAATCTTTGCTATTTTTATTACTGTAGATTTAATTATCTACTGGAATACCCATAAATTTATGGGAGTTATTAATATCGCCTTCTTTTTCCTGGGCGGATATCTTCTTTATTACACTGTTAAGGTTAATAATGAAAGAAAAACCATTCTTATTAAGCAACAGATCTACTCTGAACTTGCATATTTAGATAGTATGACCGGATTATACAATAGAACAGCCTTCGAAGATCACATGAATACTTTACGCCTTCAAGCTCATAATCCCGATGTCACTATTCTTATCGCGGATATGAATAAACTCAAAGAAATCAACGATACTATCGGTCATTCCGCCGGTGACTGGGCTATCACCAATATTGCTAAGTGCCTGAAACAGGCCTTCACCCTCAGCTGCAAATGCTATCGTATTGGTGGTGACGAATTTTGTGTCATCTGTGAAAATATGAAAGAGAAAGATTTCCTTACCTTCTATGATAATTTTATCGATAGTGTTTCCTCCACTATTTCCGAAGAAGGTCATCAGCTTTCTGTTTCCTGTGGCTACTGTACTATGGAAAATAAGGATGCGGATACCTGCTTTCGTCAGGCTGACCAGCTGATGTATCAGACAAAACGTAAGTATAAGGAAGACTTGAAATAATAGATTATTTGAAAGCACGAGACGGCGCATGAGGTCCGGGGGACCTCAGCTTTGCGCGGACCGGAGCGGCAGCGGAGACATTCGAACTTCGAGGCGCGGATGCGCCTCGGTAATATAAAAAGGACATCCTCTACGGATGTCCTTTTTATATTACCCGAGAGCACGAGACGGGATTCGAACCCGCGGCCCTCGCCTTGGCAAGGCGATGCTCCACCACTGAGCCACTCGTGCATATATTTAATTGAGTTTCCTCAAAAGCGGGTGATGGGAATCGAACCCACGTATCTAGCTTGGAAGGCTAGTGTTCTACCATTGAACTACACCCGCGTATTTATTTTCTCTGAGAATGCCCAGAGCCGGAATCGAACCAGCGACACGAGGATTTTCAGTCCTCTGC
>JAFYWD010000230.1 GCA_017558205.1 Lachnospiraceae bacterium
ACTGTAAGTCCACGATAGTCAACTAATACAACAGACTGTGCTTCTTTGATTGCTTCGGAAATTTCTGCTACGATAGGCTGTTTCAATTCCACTTTTGCCATTTTTCATTACCTCCTTATAGTTTTGTTGCCGATAGGAGTTATACTGAATATAAAAACCTCCCTGTGAAGACAGGGAGGCATAAAGTCAATACTTATCTATCCTCGGTAGGCGTTTTCTCCTTACACATCCTCAAGATGTACCTACTGTCTTCGGCATGGTTATTACAACCTTGGATAATTTACCACATATTTTGTGGTATTGTCAAGTATTTTCTTTTATTTTATATATTTTTATTCCAGTACATTTACCGGAAGCGAAATGTATTGTGGCTTCTGTACAAGTCCTCCAAAAGTTACCTTTAACTTAATCACATAATTTCTGGCCTTCATTCCTTTATCTTTAAGATTTACCTGTACTATTTCCTCGTTTACTGTTACGGAAAACTGTTCCGGAGCCTTTATTACTTCTACTTTTTTGATTTTGGCACCTTTCACAAGATAATGACTTAAATCAAATCTTACTCCCTGCTCCTGGAAACATTTCTGTATCTCTTTTGCTTCTATCGCCATCATCTTTGGCGTAGTACGAATAGGTCGAATCTGCATTTCGCCTACCAGTATATTTCCACCCTCTAAAGTGATTTTTACTTTCAAGATGATTTTAGCAAGCGGAATACTATCTTCTACCAACCCTTGTTCCTTCACATGAACAGCAAACGTATTCTCTCCTGTAAGGGTTACTCCAAATCTTTCATCCTCTATAATTTCCACTTGAATTAGTCGATTCGAAATCGTGTTTTTAAAGGATACTTTTCCCACTATAGAGCACCCTTCTTTGTTTGTTAAATCTAATTTTCCACTGGATTTTATCGTAACCGATGGTTCCTTGCTTACAACCTTTATGGTCATAGCAAATGCTACGGATTCAAAACCTTCCAATGTGTTGGTAACTCGAATTTTATAGCTTCCTGCTTTCTGATTTTTTGTTAATTTTATTCCTAACATCTGATCAGTATCATCGTAGCTGAAAGCAAGCCAATCCACTGTCTTGTCATACTCCTTGGAAACATTATTGTATTCCATCACTTTCCACTGATCTGCTGCTTTTAAATTCAAGTTCTGGTGACTGGTATAAAGTTTCGTCTCTGCTTCTTCTCCAATCATCTGATTGTTCAGTACCACAGTTTTGTTCTTCACTTGTAACGTCGGTTCTTTGGTAGAAACCTGTACCTTTACCTCTAATGTCTGAGGTGTATACCAAATATTTTCTCCATTAGAATCTGTTTCCCATATATTGACAGGTATGGAGACTACTTCATTATCAACATATAAATTCGAAGACTCATTTAGCGTAATCTGTATCTTACCATCCTTGGAAATCACTTGAGTTACTTTTTGATTTTCTCCTACCACTAAGCTACCGTTAGCAATAGCTAATGTCATAGAGTTCATTGGTTCCTGATGATTCAATAAAACCACATCTGCTTTTTTATTCGCATGTTCACCCTTCACGAAAATCATCGGAATCTCTTGTTGTGTTACCACCGGTTTCTTGCCTGATGTTCTCACAGTTATTATCTTTTCAATAGTTTCATATCCTTCCAGAGTCACAAGAAGTTTTCCCTGTAGACTGTCCTTGGTATAATTCTCCGCATTCTTTAATACCAAATACCACTGTCCTTGTTCTTGCACTGCTGTAAAGTATTGATTAAAATTATTGATTTGTCCATTGGCAGTCACTTCTACTTTCGTTACATTTGGTGTGGCTTTTACTGTCAGTAAACTCTTTGCCTTTTCTCCTCCACTGTAGTAACGGTTAATAGTTCCCGCTTCCGAAAGACTCACAGAAGGTTCCTTTGTTACTATCTGTAATGTTATCGGGAATTCCACTTCTGTAAAATCCACTTCCATGGGAACATCTATGATCTCTGATGTCAGATTGACCACTATTTTAGTATTATTACTAAACTGACGGGCATAAGCTTCTTCTAAGCCGATACAGTAGCTATTATCCCTGTTTTTCACTAACATCATTTTTGTGATATCCAAATTGGTCTTTCCTGCTTTGGCAGAAGTAATTGTTGGTTCATGATAGGTGATGCCATAGCCACCTGTAATGTTAAAGTTTGGAGAATTTTTATATTTTTTTCCTTCTATCATTTTAGATAGTTTTTTCGTCTCCACCTTTAGAGCTGTTTTCGTTACTACCGGAGCTACATCTATGGCTCTCACCAGCACAATGTCCTTTGTTTTTTTGTAGTCATTGGCAGTACATACCACATTCCCTTGTCCTGCTTTTTTCATGATCACAGTAGCACTTTCGTCACGATTTGTTCTCACGGTTGCAACACTGGAATTGGAAGCACTCCACTTGATGGATGGATTTTCAATTTCTTCCCCATTACTTCCCCAGGCTATAGCAGAAACAACAAAAGAATCATTTCTTGCGAACTTCTTAGTTACCACATCCGGACTTTCGTTTTCATATAAAATATCCAGCTCTGCAATCTGCTGCTTTCCATATAATGATACATAAAAGGTAACTTTTCTCTTTTTCGGATCATTTTTTACTGCTGCAGTAATCTTTACCGTTTTATCTTTTGTTGCTACATAAGAAGGATTTGCACGAACAATTCCGTTCTCATCCACCATACATACCTGACTATCCTCAGAAGTAAAAGTAAAAGATTCTGCCGGATATGCAGTACCCTCTTTATCCTTAATTTCTAAAGTTACGCTGTCCCTGGAATGATGTCTGAACTGTTCCAGCCATACTTTGGATTCCACAGGAAGCAACCTTACGGAACTTTCAATCGGACACAACTCTTCTGATTCCAAAGCATTCCCTGTAACTACTACATGATAACTTCCGAAATTTTCCTTGGTAGAGGTTCCATAGACATAGATATCTGTTTCTCCCTGATTTACTGCTATTACCTTTCCTTCTGCAGTGACTTTAGCGATTGCTGGATTAGCAGATACACAACTTACCTTGTCAAAGGAAATAACCTCCAGCTGATACAAGTCCTCCGGGCTTGTAGGATACTCCGGTAATTCTCCGTTTCTTCTCTTTAATCCAAATATTTTTAACTGTTCTTCTTCTGCATTTCCTTCTTCAATAGAAAGTTCGCAACTTCTTGGTATAAAATCATTTACTATATAATTTTTATCTTCTGTCAGACCGCCGACTACCTGGGAAAGTTCCAACACATCGTCATTTCCGACGAGCCAATATTCTAATACTTCATTCGCATCATATACCTGAATCTTCCATGATTTTTCCAATCCTTTGTCGGTAGTAGCCGTAATTCTGCAATTACCTTTTCCTTCTGCCTTTAAAGTGACTTTTTTACCGCCGGCTGAAGTAGTAACTATCTGAACTACATGTTCATTGGATGTTTTCCAAGAAATTGTACTCTCATCCGCATTTTCCGGTTCTATAGCAATTTCAAGTTCTAATACATCTTGAAGATTCAACAGGGAAATATCGTTGGTATCTGTTCCATTGATTTTCATTCCTTCAAGAGCAAAATCTGTTACCGGTACCGAAATCAAAACTTCACAGCTTCCTTCCAGATCATAGCTGTTTTTCCCTGTTAGACGAAAGGCTTTCGTTTGAGAAAGACCCGTTGCAATCAGCTGATTTCCTACTAATCTTGCAATTTCCTTTTGATCTTCTCCCTTGATTACCAGAATTTCATCATCCGTATATTCTGTCGCTAATACCTTCGTTTCTTCCTCTAAATCCAAAGCTGTCCAAGTCAAATCTTCATTTAAGCCGTCACCGGTAGAAACCACATAATTAATTTCATAAGATTGGCCTTTAGAAAGAGAAATCTTATCCTTACTTAAGGTTAAGATGCCTTTTTCCGGTAATGTTACCTGTAGAATATCTGCATATACATGAGGATATTTTTTCAAACGGGCAAACACGTAGTAGGTCTGCAGCTCTTCCAAATTAGTAAAAACAATTTCTTCTTTGCCATCATACGAATCATAGGTAAGTTCTTCCGGATTATTTTCTGTACTAATGGCGTATTCACAAGAAGTATCATTTTTTATCACCAAAGAATGATATGTTTTCTTCAGAACCAGGATAGGATCCGGAATCGTTTTTCCTTCCTTTGCCTTCGTTGTATCTAAAGACGAAGGTATTCCATCTTTCTCGTTCTGAATCTTATAAGAGTAGTTCACTCCAGTTTCCACTGTATCATCCGTATATGTAGTTTGACTCACATTTTGCGCAATGATACTATATTCTGTTTCCCCTTCTGCTTTTCGATATACATGATATAGTTCATTCTCGTATACCGCATCCCATGAAATCTGCAAATGCTTTGCATCCAATGCTTTGATTTCGCGAATTTCAATGGTTTTAAGGATAGCAGAAAGCGCAATCGTTCCTTCTACATTTTTTCCGTTTCCAATTACAGTTGTTCTAACAGATGCTTTTCCCGCTTTGATTATGGTAGCAGTTGCTGTTCCATCCTTATGATCCAGCAAACTTATCCTTGAAGTATCGTCACAATTCCACTGCAATTCTTTCACATCAGCATTCTCAGGAAGATACTCTGCACGTAAAACAACAACATCATTTAAATATAACTCTTCCGGCAACTCTGTCACAGTTTCCCCATTTACAGAAAGCGGTTTTATCGTTACTTCCGTAAGAGGAACCTGAATTGTAATACTTATTTCCTTTTTGAATCCTCCTACACCGGCAATCAAAGTTACCGCTTTATCCACAGATAAACCTGTGGCTGTAATTGTTCTGTTATTAATTCGAAGAATTTCTTGCTCGTCACTTCCCAAAACTTTGGTAATGCCATTTTCTGTTACTACCTGATAATTTGTCTTTCCGCTTTTTGCACTCCAATTTACTGCTCCGGTATATTCGTAACTTTTTCCGGAATCAATTTCTGAAAGCGTAAAAGTGGTTTCGCCACCTTTCGTTAAGATTGTATCTTCAATTTCAAATTCAATATCCTCTGTATTTGTCGGCACTACCATTTTATATTGGAAAACATCACTATATACCTTGTTTCCCTCCAAATTGGTAACTCCGGAATACAACCAATAATATACGATTTCTCCTCTTTCTAAATCACTGTCTTTAAAATTAGTAACCTCTCCAATCTTGACTGTTTTCCACACTTCATTGCCATGAGAATTTGCGTCTGTACTCTTATAAATATCAATAAACTCTGCATTGACTGCTCCTTGCCATGTATAAGTTGCGGTTCCTTTATTATAGGTGTTGGAAACAGAAGTAACTTCCATTGGTGTCAAAATCTTTTTCACTTCCTGGAATGGATTTTGAATGATTTCTGCACCATTAGCGTCCATAGGTACTACTTCAATTATTAACTCTTCTCCATAACCTCCATAACCACTAGCATTAAATAAATCCGCTAATTTTTGAGTCGTAACGGACAAAGAGTTAGAACTAGTAGTCCAATAGTAGCCATTTCGATAGTCTCCCTTCCTACGCCAAAATATTACCTGATAAAAAGACGCCTCTTCTAACAGTTCCCAGGTAACCTTCAAATATTGCGTGTTTCCTGTTGTATAAATCTTTACCTTCACCTTATCTACGGTAACAGGATCTGACCACAAAGAATATACATTGCTCTTATATGCTCTAACACGATATACATATGCTACATCTCCCACATTCAAATCGTTATAACTTGTACTTGTTCCATCTGTAATCGTAGCTATTTTTATAAAATTTTCTTCCGAATTTAATTTTCTCTCAATTTCATAACCAGAAGCTCCTACAATGGATTCCCAAGTTATAATGTTGTTATTGGCAGTATTTTCTATTGTAACATCTGTTATTTTTAACGTTATATTTCCTGGTATTTCTATAGCCTCTGACTCTGTTGTTGCATCATCTAAAAAGACGCTTCTAATTTTATAATAATAGGTTTTATTCCAAGATTCATAGGTTAGTTCATCTACATAGACAGAGGTTCCGGAAGATACTTCACCGATCTTGCTATAATCACCTGCCTGACTTTCTGAACGCAATACTTCATATTTATTGACATTTGTGCATTGCGTCCAACTTAGTCTATTCTTTTGTGTGTCCTCAAAATTGTTCGGACTAATAGTTTTAAACTGCAATGCGGGTACACTACCACCAGCATTGATGGTAAGTGCATTTAAGCGTACAGAACATCCTACACCATGTAAATCCTGCCACCGACCATAATTTTGTCGAAAGCTTTGTCCCGCTTCTGTCTTATTATCGTTTGCTTCACGAAGTTTCTCTCCACTATAATAACCATCATGATCACCATCTGTATAAACAGTGGCACCATCTTCGTCAGTAAATGAAACTACCACAGAAAAAATATCACCTTTCTGTAATATCACCTTAGGAATATCTACTGTATACAATCCTGCATATCCGGTTTCTCCCTGTATTGGTGTTGCATACATTTTTTCTCCGGATTCCGGATCCACTACTACCCCATTTACCGTTTGCGGATTTTTATATATCTGAATCTCATAAGATTCACTGGCACTTGCTAACATAAAAGAAACTGCACTTAAAATCTCCTGCTCTGCATTCCCTTTTGTTTCAAACACCTGTGCAATTTCTTCGCAAGAATACAACCAAAGAGCAGTGGTATTACCGTAGAAATAGTTATTATCATACTCACTTGCATCTGCAGCAATCATAACCCCGGCATCATTTCCCTGTCCTAAGGTAGCATCTTCATAGGAAATATAGAAATAACCATTGTTTCCAAACCATTCTCCCCAACTATTTTTCACAATCCACGCACCATCATTTGCAGGTTTTTGGTTGGTTGAAAGAAAATTATCCTTAGAATAATTGTCATCCCAACCCACAATGGTAATTGCATGATTCGTTCCGGCGTCCACATTCATATAATATCCGCCGGTACTGTAATTGTAATAGTTATTATGGTGATAGTATGACCAAGAAACCGCACCGTACTGTAATATCATATTTTTTACAGCTAAGACTTCCTCTGCAACATTAGCATCCTGTGTCGGTAAAAAATAAATATCTTTTGCTATAGCCACTATATCCTGTGCATTTTCTCTTGTAATATCTTCCGGTATTTCATCATTAGAATAAGGATATTTTGATTCCTCTGCTGCCCCCTGCCAATTCATCAAACGCAGAGTCGCATCCGTCAAACTTCCTCCACCTTCTAAATACTGTGTAGGATACATTGGTGTTATATTATCTTCATTAGAGTTATCCAACGCATCATAACCGTTATTTCTGGTAAAATATGCCAAATGTCTTTCTGATAAATCAATACCATCCTTGGTCGCTAAATTTTGATTCACCAGCGATGATTCCATGATGGCAAAAGTTGAAAACGCCCAGCAGGTTCCAAATGGATTCTGATCTCTGATAGGTGTAATAATTCCCAAATTTCTGGAATCATAGGAAGGTCGGGTACTTGCATACATACCTGCTCCCATACCTGCAAACAAATCATCAGTATCTAATTCAATTGGTTTCATCGGTACTAAGTCCGGCACCAAACTTTTTTGGAACTCAATTTCCTCCTCTGTCATAGGACGACCGAGAATATAATCCAACTGTCCAATTTCTTGGTCATGCACATCATTCTCAGAAACAGATTCTTCCTCTATTACTTCTTCAAGTTCTTCTTCGTTATCCCCTTCTGTTTCGCCCTTTTCCGGATCTTCTATTTCAGATTCAGACTCTTGTTCTTCCGAACCTTCAGGAGTGGAATCTTCCGGCTTTTCCACATTTTCGTCTGCTCCATCACCGGAATTTTCTTCCTGTTTGTTTTCTTCCTCCGGCTGATTTCCATCTTGTCCCTGTTGTTCTCCCGGATTTTCTCCCTCTTCACCTGAATCATCACCTTGCTGCTGATTCTCCATATCATTCTCTTGGTCAGACTCATCCTGTGGTTCTGTATCCGTTTCCTCGGTAACATCATGAACGATTTGTCCACCATCTTCTGATGCTACATTGGATGCCAACACTTCTAATCCACTGGAAGATAGGAAAATACTTAATACCATCATCCAGACAATAATTTTCTTCCACATTCCTTTTCTCATTTGTCCCCACTCCTTAAGGTATTACTTCCACCTGCACACCGCTAATCTTATTGGCCTGCAATCCTTTGACATTTCTAACAATTACTTTTCCTTTTGTAGAACCAGTAACATTATTTAGAAGCCCTTCTACAAAACTTCCATTGCTCCAGTAACCAAAGGAAACTTTGTCTTTTACAGTCCATTCAAAATTACCAACAGCTACGTTGGTGGTTGTCGGTTGTGCTTCTTTTCCCACCGTCTTCTTCGGACAGAAGTAAATGTTATCCATAGCAGTATTACATTTTAAAGTAATGTTTCCGGAAAATCCTATGGAATGTCCGTTGCCTAAAATAGTAAGTAAACTGGCTTTACTAGGGAATGTAAGAGCAGAATATCTTCCGTCTTTTTTATCATTTCCTATTTCCACATCGCTTAACAATTCTATTGTATAAGCTTCATATACTTTTGTTTTAGCTGTAGGATCCTGATAAAGAGCCATGCTATCAATGGCTTTGACTGCTTCTTCAAAAGTAGTATAGTCGATGTATGGAATCGTTCCTATCTTAGTTGACCCTATATGAAGTCTAACTTCCTTCTGTTCTTGTACCAGACCATCTTCTACTTCTCTTACTTTTCCGTATTTGATATCATTTCCGGACTTATAAAGTTGATATAGCAGCACTCTTTGAGTGGTTGTTCCGGTAACATTTCCCAACTCATCATACACCGGAATCATAACTTCTTTCGAAATAGGAGTCCCCATTCTCTGATGGTAAACATCATCCTTTTCGCTTTCCGTACCTTTGGTATCAATCCAATCATATTCCGGTACAAACAAGGAAGAGGCAGCCTTAGGTGCTGTAAGCATGGTAAGCCCTTCTACCAACTGCATGGGACGGGTTGTGGAATTGCTTAAGAGTAAGCTCACCGTCGCTGCGGCTTCTGCCGGATTCCAGTCCTTGTTGGTTACGATTCCTTGAATAGAAATCAAACTCTTACTGTTTTTATCTACTTTCCCTTGCAGCATATTGTGTCCATCCAAAAATACCACATCTTTTAATGTAATCTTACCATCTCCTACAGTAACGGTTCCTGCTTTCAAGATGGCACTAGCCATCGTAGTAGTTCCGGTAACATTGATATTTTTCGCTTCCAGCTTTGCTTCTAAGGAATTTTTCATCTGAACACGATTCGCTTGTTCTGATACTGCTGCACTCCTATCCTCTCTATTGGTAGCTTCCCCAATAGTCAGATTGGTTACTACAACCTCATTCTTTCCGGTCACTATCTCTACTCCGGCATGTAAGTTAAGGTCCTTCACTCCTCGAATACCATTGGCAACTTCATAAACACAAGTTTTTACAGTGTTTGGCACATCGACCATTTTTGCTGCCTCTAAGGTTACGGTTCCCACATTCGATATCTGAGAAAGGATAGAATAACCCTCTCGTTCTCCTACCTGCACTAAAAGAGAACCTTTAGCATTTCCGGTCACTTTAATCTCACTGCTATAGGAACCCACCGCACCATAGTTGCATTTAACATCAACCTGAGACAACGTCACTGCGTGCCCTCCCACATTTAAGGTTAATGGGGTAGCATAATACTTGGTTCCTGCTTTCTTCACAGCACAAAGAGAAGCTTTCTCCAATATCGTCGGACATTGTACGCTAATATTGGTACCTGTGGTAATGATTCCTATATTTTTACCTCCAACAACGCGAAGCTCTTTTGCCTTAGACGGCATGGCAACCGAACTTAATGGCATCTCCCCGCCCTGGGATTTCTTCAAATCAATGCGATAATACCAATCCGTATGATTTAAGGTATTGATTTGCGTCACCGCCTGAGCCCAGTTTAAAAACTTACCACGATAAGTAGTCACTTCTACCATATCTCCTGTGGTTTCATTTCCAACCACTTTTTTATACCCACGAACCAATACTGATGGTTCTTCGATGGTAAAGTATACACCATTATTTTGTTTTACTGCTCTTATGGTAGCTAATCCCTTCCAATTTGTTGCATTTAAAACAGTAATCTCATCGGACGCCACCATTTTTGCTGCAGTAATCACCTTTTGGTAGTTTTTCGGATTTAGGTTCGATGTAATAAAAAAGTTACTCAAATCTTCCACTGTTGCTTTACGATACGTCTTATCTGTCGTTTCATAAATCCATGGATTAATGTTAATAGCAATATCCTCTTCTACTTCTCCACTAATCGTCAGCTGACTTACACTTTTTTCTAGTGCTTGGTTGGTATAATACGTATCTACATTTAATTTTGTATGTGCAAAACTCTCCTTGGAATTTTTCACATTGGTAATGGTGATCTTCTTTTTCCCGATGATGGATAATTCCACCGGATCTACGATGCTGTTTCCGCCGGACTGCCCGGAAGTAGAAGCAGTACCATCTTTTTCATATACAAGATTGGTCACAGTTACATTGCCGTCACAGGTGAGAGTACTGTCATCATCTACGTACAAGGTTCCCACCTTACACTCTCCTGTCACCTGTACGTTTTTGTTACCAAACCATAGACTTCCGTTGGTGCCGTTCACTGTTTTAAATATCAGCTGTGTATCATTGGTTGCATCCTGCGTTTTGGCATTGGTTCCAAATTCCACTTGATACGCATTAGTATTTAAGGTAATTCCATTGACCGGTTTATTGTTTAACATTTCCTCTAATACTACATTTTCAAATTTCAAATTACAATTTGCAGTAATGGCTCCGGTATAAGAAATGGTACGACTCGTTACTCCTACCTCTTCTGCTCCAATCCCTGAAATGGTAAGACTCTTGGCTTTATTTGCACTTGGAAGAGGTAACGTTCCCAACTTAGATCTTCCTGTAGAACTATCTATAGCAGTATAAATCGTAGTTTCTTCTCGCAAGGTAATTTTATATTCTTCCGTTTTACTTCCAAAGGCATTAATGATGCCAATGGCCTCTGCAAAATTAGTTACATAAGACTGGGTTGCACCATCCCAGGTTTCTCCTACCTTCTGGCTCAAAATTACCTGTTTACCGGCTTTGGTAGTATTGGTAACATAACCATTCTTATCTTTACTACTAATCAGATCCTGATTCTTAAACTCATAGATTCCTTTTGCAGAATTAAACTTCACATTGGAAGAAGCAATGAATTTATCTCCCGCTTCTGCTTTGGCTACCACTAATTTCGCATTATCATAGCCTGCTACTTTTCCGTCTGTTCCCAATTCTCTATAGGCTCCGGTAGAAAAATCATATACTTTCACAGGAAGATTTCCACCTGTAATTTTTCCCGTAATTGTAAGTTGTGGAATTCCCAAACTCACACCTCTGTTTACAGAATGATAGGTTGCCACATAGGCTCCCGGCTGTGCCACACCGGTTTGCGTTGCCTCTGCCCCTGCTGCCAGGGACAAAAGCTGCACGTCACCGATGGTGGTTTTGGCTTTTGCCTCCCAAATGCCACTTCCCTGCAAAATCAGAGCCTGCACTTCGGAATCTCCTTTGGTGGTTAATTTTGTAGAATTTAATGCTAAACTTGCCACATTTTTAATTCCGGATGTCAGCCACAAACCTTCCGACGGATTGTCCGTACTTACCTGCTCCAAGGTTAGTTCGGTGGCCCCTTTGTTTCCGCCAATGGCCTTAAGGCCATTGACCACCTTGACCTCTTTCAAGATCACCTTGGATTCTCCCGGAGTGGTTATATTGGCCTTTCTCTCATCGGAATTTTTTTCTAAAGTCATAGAAAAGGCCACATCATTCTTTAACGTTAAACTCTGTAATTCTACATTTCCGGAAACTTTTAAATCTCCTTTAAAGGTTAGGATTTGATTTGTCACTTTTCCGACACTATCTCTTCCCACTACCCTAATTTGTTTTGCCTTATCTTTGGCCGGGAAAGCAATCACACTGATGGCATCATTGTCCGTTGCTTTCGTATCCTGAATCTGGCCTTCGATGGTGATTTCATAAGATACCGTTTTATTAGCCACTGTATTCATATAGTTGGTAGCTTCTGCCATATCCAGACATCGAATCACAGCCTCGCACTTCTCACTAGTCTCTGGATTCACTTTTACGGTAATTGTATTCTGATACTCCTGTTGTATCATATAAATATTCTTACCGGACCAAACCGCTTGCTTCGTAACTACTTTATCTTTTGTAGCTCCTCCTTCTACCACCGTACCATTGTAATACTCAAACTGATCCATGGTCGCTTTTTCCAACGCCACCAGCCTTACGGCTTTGGAAAGATTATATTTCTCACCAATGGGTACTTTTTTACTGTCTACAAGCACCGTTTTTTCCGGTTCTTTTGCCACTCCGCCGGCATCCAAAATCAATTTTGGTGCTGTTCCGGAAGGAATTTCATTGGTCACTAAGCCCTTGATGGTCAAGCCGGCAGCTTTGCTGCAAGCAATTTTATTACTACTTCCCTGGCTAAGGGCCGTATAACCATTCTCAATATCCGTAATCGTTGTTGTATTCGTTGTCTGCAAAAGAGCTCCATCCACCAGCTTCAGATTCTTCAGAGTTGTTGCTCCTGTTACGGTCAAATCTGCTGCCTGCAACTCTAATACATAATTATTTCCGTTCCAGGTACTATGATTTACCACAGAAATATCTTCCAACTTCAGATTGGTTTTCTGTCCCACTGCAGTTTTCAGATACAAGGTCTTTCTGTCGTTACGATCTATGGATTTCAAAATAATATTTTTTGCCTGTTCCGGTACGGTCATAATATATGGTACTTCAGAAGTCCCAATATTCTTTCGTACCAAAAGTATATATTCTGCCGATGGATTTTTTAATGCCTTCATAGCAGCAACTGCTTCGTTCATGGTTTTGTAATAATACAACAATTGCTCTTGCTCCAAGGCTTCTCCACGTTGGCATAATACCACTTCTATTTCATCGCTATGATGTACCTCCACATAGTCGCCATTCTTTTTCAAAAAATATCCTTCTGCTTGGAAATGATAATCAAATTCCTCCGTGATTCCTGCCACAGAGCTTTCTTCCACCAGAAAACTATTTTCTTTAATATTTTTTGCTTTCAGTAAGGACTTGGCAACATATCCTGTCACTTCCCCTTTTTCATTTTCCACTCTATCGGCAAGGGTTACCGGTCCCAATTGGGCATCTTCTAAGGTACATTTCCCATTACTATCAAAGGTAGTATCATCATAATAATCCTCTACCCCTATGATAATACGATTGGTCTTAGCATCTCCCAACACTGCAGTACCGCTGATATTTAATACGGTTTGTTCTTTCTTATCTACCGTAGTTTTTAATTTTGCTTCAGTAGCATTGGAAGTTAATGTTCCGGTAATGTTACATTTCTGTCCCTTCACTTCCAGATAGGGTTGATTTCCCTGCAGAGTTACATTTTTAAATTCGCCATTTCCATTAATGGCCAACTGGCTACCTTGCAGTAATAGATTGGTTACATTCACATTAGCTGTGTAAGGAGTACTGTTTTCCACCAAGGCTTCTGCTTCCGCTCCCACGGTTACATAGGCATCTTCTCCTAAAGACAGAGAAGTTACCTTTAATTCACAAGGATGATATTTATATCCGCAGGAAGCCTTCGTGTCCGAAGTTAACCAACCGTCTAAATCAAAAACATGGTTGATATCCATGGCAGCGAAATTGCTAATCTTGCCTTCCCAGAGTATGGTTCCCGGTGCTGCTGATTTGAGAATCACATCTCCTACCGCTGCAACTTCAGCACTTTCGTCTATGGTTAAAATACCTTTACTTCCTCCATCTAAGAAAATAGGCGTATTGAAAGTAACCATTCCTGCCATACGAACTTCATTTCCGCCGGCTTTTACGTTCACCGGCGTCGGATAAGCAACCGTCTCCTCCACAGGTTTATAACCTACAACCTTATTATTTTCCTTCACTTCTCCCATTCGTACAAAGTGAATATTTTCTAAAATCACCGGTGTAGTAAAGGAAATATCCCCTTTGTAATATACATCACTGTCAGATGTTAAGGTTAAGGTATTCACATAACTTTTATTTGGCATGGTGAGAGTTTCCGGTATGGCATCTTCCTGTGGTGCATAAAAACGTATGGTGTAATCCCTTTTTGTTTTCAGGTTATTGATTTCTGCCACTGCTTCTGCAAAAGTTTCACACCCGGTAACATATTCCTCTATTGGATATCCCTCATCATCCAGACCGCCATGATAACTTAATTCCACCGCCGGATCGCTGTTTTTATAAACCAGATTTCCTGATTTTTTATATAAGGTTCCTTCCCCTGCTCCTACAAAATATACCTGATTCACAGAGGCTTTTGGGGCTTTTGCAATAATCGCTTTATTGGCGGCAATTAAGGTATCTGCAAACTCATAATCCACATTCATTTCTTCATAGGTATGGTTGGTTTTATCTGCATTCATACCAAGAGCAATATCCAACCATCCCTCTTTGATTTCTGTTTCTTCTGTAACACGATTGTAATGTTCATATACCACATCCACATCTCCGGAAATGGTCAACGCAGAAGTCATGGATGTAATCTCTTCCACACCGGTTGGCTGTTTCTCTTCATCTAATACTTGGGTTAATTTGACACCGGTAGGGAAGGTTACCACAGTGGCAATTCCTAAAACTTCCACGTCCTTTAGAGAAATAGCTCCATAACCGGTGAGCTGAGTATTGTCTTCCATAATCAAGCGGCCGGTAGTTGTGGTTGTTTGCACATATAAATCTGCCCCATCTATTTTGACCTGATCCACATTGCTAATAGATTTAATATCTAGCTCTGTCCATAGACCCTTACTTTCATTTCCTGACACTGTGAAGCAAGATCCTTTTCCAATCCCACTTCCTGTCACTGTCATGGTTGCCGGAATTTGTGACATCACCATGTCCACTGTATATCCGCCAATGTTCAAAGTTCCACTGGTGGATGCGATACGAAAGGCCACATTTTCAAAGGTAGTAGGACATTTCATAGTTGCATTGGCTTTAAAGCTAATTTCCTTCTCACCACCGGCTTCCCCGATAATCCACACATGCGCAGCTTTACCAGGATAGGTAAAATCACTATCTTTTCCATTTTTATCTTTGGATGCCATGGATTCCTTTAACACAATCTGATAGCTGGCTGTGTTATCTGCCAAACGATCAATTTCGGAAAAAGCATCCTGTAAATTCTCATACTGATCCATTCGCTCCCAGGCACTTTCTCCCTGAGCATCCTGAATCTGTAAATTTAACACCACCTTAGCACGATCCGCTTTTGCTCCTGCATAAATACTATCCTGCAATTTATGTACAATGTTGGTCACCTCACAAACCGTAGTTTTAGGATTACCCTCTCCGATTTCATTGGCATGATAATCATATACAAACCAATAGGCCGGAATTTTAGGTGCTTTTGCAAGAAAGGTTCCCTGACCAACTGCTCCCACGGTAGGCACCAAACTGAGAGCATTTTTCTTCACAATTTTTGCCACCAATTTTTCGTTGGCAGTAAGGCTTCCTACCTCTTTCAGCACATACTTCGTAATCTTTTCTTCAGGCAGATCCGAGGTATATAATACATCTCCCATATAAGGAATAGCATACACATTGGAACTGTCCTTATATTCTTCTATTAGGACACCGTTGGCATCAACGTTTCCATAAGATGATAAATTACCCTTAATTTCCAAACCATTGCTGTAATGCAAAGCATTCCCGGTTCCAACCGTAGTAATCTCTGTTAAAGTTAGTTTTCCTGCTGCAATGACAGTCGAAGGCGAACCTTCATTTTTCAAATACAGTTTCGGAAGTGTGACATCCTTGCCTACTGTTAAAGTGGAATTTTTCAAGGTCACAAGGCCAATGCCACTGACAGCGGAAGCTTTTACCAATTCCAAATCCGTATCTATGATTTCCAATACAGATGCCGAAGTCCCGGTCATGGTCTGAATAGGACCCTCTACATGATTTAAGGTCACGGATTTTCCCTTGGTATTGATGGTCGTGGTCTGCGGTAAAATCAGATTTTTCAATTCTGTTTTGGTTACGATATCCAAATTTCCACTAAATTCTAACTTCACCATCATGCCATCCACACCGGCAATGGTTAATCCTGCCACGTTACTTGGTAATTTGATAGCACCACCTACGTCAATCACCGTCCGTCCAAGAAAAATCACATATTCCGTATTAGTATTTCCTATGGCAGCCATATAATTCATGGTATCTTTCCAGCTGGTAAAGCTCTTTAAATGGGCCTGACTACCATCTTCTCTTATGGCAAATAACTGTAAGGCTTCATTTTCCACACGAATTTCATTTTTCTTTTCTGTGGTATTGATATAATGAACGACAGATGTAAGTGTATTTTTTTCAGTTTCTGTTCCTACTTCATTTCCACCTTCATCCGTGATCGCTTTCTTGATTACCTTGCCATTTTCATCCACCTTCACAATAGGATGTACTAAAATACTATCCACCGGATAAGATTTATGGTCTGTTTCAAATAATGTTGTCTTCCCCTTCAACATAAACAGTTTTGCATAGGCTATATCGCCACCTTCTTCCTGGCTGGCTATACCATCCTGACCCATATCCTTTTGATATCCCAAAGGATCAAAGATTACTTTTGTTCCTGTTAAGGTTTCCACTTTTTTGTAATCTTCGGTCACTGCCATCTCTAACTGTTGTCCTTCTTTGTTCAAGGTGACGTTTCCTTTGATGGTTACTTTTGCTATCTTTAGTTCACCATTCTTCTTTGTTCCACCTAATCCTAAAATCGGGTTTCCGCTTCCTCCGCTCTTGCTTCCCAGATTCAGAGTATAAAGATTTCCGGATTCATTGATTAAGAGTCTGCTGCCGCCTCCCAGATAGGTTTTACTTCCGGAAGCCTGTACAAAGGTATTACAAATCAAACTTCCATAATGATCCTTACCTAAGGTTTCACTATGATAATCCTTCAAGTTGGAAATCGTATCTGCCAACACCGTTCCGCGGTTCATGAAGCTTCCTGCCTTGATGATGACATTTTTCACATATAATGTTCCGTTATTTTCCACGGTATAATCTGCCACATTTTCCTGGCCGTAAGCAGAATTTACCATTAAGGAAGCCAAGTAGCATTCCCCGGCTTGGGTAAAATCACTTCCACCTTCCGCTACCAATAATTTCGCTCCGGTCATAGTAAGACTTGGATTGGCTGCATTCCAAGTATCCAGAGTATGGGTACTCTTTTGATCCTCACTTCCCACACGACCATATACTTCCATACGACCACCATTATTGATGGTAATATTTTTTGCCATCAGGGATGCCTTTTCAAAGGTTCCCGGAATGGCCTGATTGGTTGTCTTATCTACCTCTTCCTGAGTTTTTACCAAAAGATTGGTTACAGTAACTTTATCTAAAGTCCAGTTTCCACGTTCTATGAACAGCTCTTTTGCGGTAATAGTGGTAGTTCCCAGGTTTTCTGTCGTTTTTCCGTTAAAGACTACGGAACCGTTTTTGGCGTTTAAGATAACATTAAAAAATACTGGTTTTCTATCATCTTCTGTAATTTTTCCTTCTTTCACTGTGGTTAACAGGGTACCATCCTGATCCACCAAGGGTTTTTCCTCAAAAACAAACAAGGCCTGCGGAAAGTTTCCTGTGATATTAAAGGTACCATTTTCCATACGAAGACCATTACCCATATGCACTAATGCCGTAGTGGTTAAACTAAAACCATTCAAATCTAAAGTACACTGATAGTCCCCCCGATAGGTAGCCTCTACCGGCTTTCCGGTCATACCATCGTATTCTCTATAAGCACTTTCTGTCAGAAGCTGTAACCCTGTGACGCAATTAGGAATGATAAGATTTTTCGTTAAGGTTTCCTTTTCTTTAAACGTAAAATAATAGTTTCCCTTTGCGCTCTTAAAATCCGTAGCAATTCCTGCAATAGCGTCTTCCAAGGTAGCATAAACTTTCGCCGGATTGTTTTCATTTTTCACACTTACCACGGTGGTCTGTGCCTGCAAATGATATACATTTTGAGTATCTTTGTATCTTCTTACAAAGGTTTCCTTGTCACCAATCTGTTCTATATGAAAATCTGCCGCCGGAACATTGGCATTTACCGTAGCAATATCTTCTCCCTTGGCAAATTTCCCCTGATAGTTCAAATAGTATGTATTATAGGCATTATAAACTAAATTCTTTTCCACACGAATAAGATCTCCGGTGGGCTTTGTAATTTTTCCCGTGATCTTAAAGGTTCCCATAGAATCATCTATTTCTTTTGCATCCTGGAATATTTCTGCAAGCAACTCATCAGTCTCCCCATTGCTTAGCGCCGTATCCCATTCTGTCTTGGAATAGCCTGCATATTTACTCTGTAGCACTACATCTTTTTCCAGAGCAATACAGAAGCCATGATCTCCCATTAGAGAAAGTTCTATATCCTTAAATTCCGCCACTCCTTCTTGGGTAATTTTCATCTGTCTTCCGGTAGCCAACCGGGTGGTTCCGGTAGCTTTAAAATTACGTACTCCAATATCACCATCATTCAAATTACACTTTACAGTTTGTAGCGTTGTTCCAAAATGAGCCATCTGACGGAAATCATCTGCATAGTCAGTTTTGATTACTAATTCATTACTTACCTTAATGGTACCTTCCCCGTTCCAGCCGATGTTTCCAAAGGTATGCAAATTTTTAAAGTTAGCAGACACATCCTCCAAGTTGATTCCACCATTAGGTCCGCTATTTTTATAATTTTCATCTCCGATTTTCACGGTGTTACCGGTACTGTTAAATTTTACATTTTTCAGATTCATCCAAGAGCCTAACACCTGATTTACCACATGAACAGTTTTGTCTCCGGATACCGAAAAGCTTCCTATATAGTTAGTATCCGGCACCATGATGGTATTGCCCGCTTCATCCACAACCTGTATCATTTTGGCTCCATTGATGTTGCTTAAGGAAATCACATTTAAGGTAGGATTGTTGAGAGTAATGGTATACCCTTCCATTTCCAAATCTACCTTATCTAGCCACTGGCTGCCGGAATAATCCAATTCGTTTCCGGTGACGCTAGTATTTTTTAACAAGGTAATCTTAAAGGAGGGATTTTCTTGTGCCTGATACCCTTCGATGTACTTCTTAGCATCTGCCAAAGAGGTGAAGTATTCCCGTACCCCTTGTTCATTTTCGTATACTGTTGCTACTGCATTATCCACTACAGATTTATCATATACACCTACTTCAATATGATAAGTATTTTGTAGAGTTTTATCCGCTTTGGTGTTTAAGATGCAAAGCTTTGTCTTATCACGGTTTTGTACTTCATAGTTACTGTCGGATAAGAGTACTTCCTTTTCCCTATCAACATTTGTCAAAGTAATCAAACGATTTCCACTGACAAAACCTTCTCGTTTCTTTTCTTTTGCATATGGTGCTTGATCATTGTAATTATAAACTGTTTTATCAAAATAGAACGCCGGAAGCTCTTTTTCCTGATACAGTAAATCACCGGACAGCTGAAGAGAACCCTTGATTAATTCGCTATCCTTAGTATTCCCTGAATTGTCTTTGTGAACTTCGTCCAAGGAAACATAAACAGCATTGGTACGATATCCTAAATCAGGATTCGTTACAACCGTTATATCATGAAACTTTGTTTCTCCAGTGATTGACAAATAGGATCCTCGTTTTGCAGTTACCATACCTGCAACCTCAAAGGAATGTGCACTGATTTTACCATCCATCTGCAAATCACCATGAATCACAAGGGGAACACCTATTCTGGCATGTTCTGCATGTCCGGTACCATCAACCTTATCCTCATGTCCTGCTATAATATCCATACTACGGAAAGCTACCACTTCTTTTTGTCTCCAAGAAGCATAATCATTCAATCCCATAGCAAGACTTGTCAACAGTTCCCGTTCTTTATTATCTTCAAAAGCCGTTTCACCATACATTTTTAAATTACAATTTCCCGAATTGATATAGGTACTATTGGTGATAGTAGCTGAAGCTTTTTTATCATTAATTAATGACTTATCACCCAAAAAAAGGGTTGCCGCTTTTTCCGTAATTGCCGGAAAATTGAATTGACAATTGTTGATCATAACGTCATTAATCTGTAAGGTGGAATCTGCTTGAAAAATAATCGTTCCACCATCGATATTACATCCACTGAGCGCTGCTTGTCCGGATACATTTAATGTGTATTTTTTTGTATTATCATCCTTATCAAACAGACATATATTTACCTGCACCCCAGGCATTGCAACTTTTTTCAATTTCCAAATGGTATTAATTACCGTATTTTTGGTAAGATATATATCAAAATATTTATATTGGTTCCTATATTCAAAAATTTCATTTTCAATAAAATCCATGGTCACATGATTCATAATCGTTCCATTACTATTTGGATTATTTTTCTTAACCAAATAAAACACATCTTCGTCAGCTGCTACCACAGTCTCATTGGCGGACACACTTACGCCGTTTTCGGACACACTCTCCTCTGGTTCTAACTCCTGAAAACCTTCCTCTTCCATTTCACCATTCTCTTTTACATCCGTTTCCGAATCCTCATCCGTAACTACATCATCTCCATCGAAAGCAGCATCTTCTTCCTCTGTCTCTGATGGCAAAATATCTTCATTATTTACCTCGTTTTCCTCACTGTTCTCTTGTATCTGCGGAGGATTTGGTGTAATAATGGTATTTCCATTTTCATCAGTAGTTACTGTTACATCCTCTGAAAGAGCTTCAATTTCCGAATTTTCCATTGCAAATGCAGGCGTTACCTCACTAATCAGTAAAGCCAACATTAACAAAAATGCCAGAATTCTTCTGATTCGCATTTGTTTATCTCCTTAGTTCACTTTATAAATCTTAATCGAGTCAATCTCTAAAAACATGCCTTTGGTCATATCTTTTGCAAAAAAGATCATGTTATAAGGTGCTCCTTTATCCGTCACTTCATAAAAAGTCATACCTGTGGTAAACTTATCATTTTGTGGTTCACAAGGATACCAACCATTTTGCGTCGTTTTTACTCCCCACACACCACTTCCTCTGGTGACATATTCAAAACGATAATTACAACCGGCATCCAATTTTATATTACCGTTAATTAGCAAATCAGTCAGACTTAAGGTATATCCTGTCTCTTTGTTCCCTGTGGAAGTTCTTTCCATACGAAGAACTTTCCCGGAAGGACTGTCATAGCTATCCATATAACTAACTAACATAGCATTAGCAGAATCCAAATTATACTTTCCTATCACATAATTGTCTGTCCCTGCCTCAAAACTTGCCACCAAGGTATCTTCTGCAGCCGTACCGGCATTAATCGTAGTATTTAATAACGTCACACCAATTCTGGCATACAATTCATCGTACACTTCACAATCGGATATGGTCACATTAGTTCCTGCCAGGTTATATACCATTCCTTTCATAATACACTTGGAAATAGTAACATCATTGGCTGCAGTAATAATTCCTAAGCACCCGGAACCATTTCCTTCAAAGGTGGAATTGCTAATCATAATTCGTTCACAGGGATTGGCTTGGTTATTTGTCTCAATGTCGATTCCATATTCCGGTGCCGTACCTTTGGCATTCGTAAATGTACAATTATCTACGGTTACATCATCTCCATTTACAATTGACAAATTATTTCTACGATTATGGTCCAAAACGCAATTGCTGATGATAATCTCATCACATCCCAAATTCACATCATTATCATTATTGGAACCAATATAAATACCATCGCCCCAACAATTGCTGATTTTTACATCTGAAATAATAATATTATCACTATCACGGACACCAATTCCCATGCCCCACTCTCCTACCGAGCCACTATGAGTATCACGCTCTCCGCGAATCTGCCCTCCACGAATTATCGTTCCTGAAATATTGCTTACCTTAATCACGTTATAATGAGTCGCACTATTAGGCAACGCCTGCAATACAGCATTTGGTGACATAATAAGCTTCATGTTATTTTTCAAACGAATACCTGTTATGGCATCAATCTGATAAGTTCCTTCCGGAACAAATAGGGTATCACATCCTCGTTCCTGTAATTTATTGATTGCACGGTTAAAAGACGCCGTATCATCCAAATCATCCGCTTCTCTAAATTCCTGTGGGGTTAAATAAGAGCCTTCCGGTAAGGTGTCATTTTCATTCTTCACCCATACAATACACTTTCTCACAGCTTCCGATTCCTTCATGGAGACAGTGATAATTGCCACCCCCGGTTGATGCAATGTCAACAAACCGGTATCATCCACAGATACCACAGCATCATCTGAGCTTTCCCATTCTGCTACCCATTCCTTAATTTCTTCCGGCTGTACATCCAAAACCTCTAATTGAAATGTTGTTCCCACAAACCCTTCAACTCTGGTCTGATTTAATTCAAAATCTTCCACCGGAATATAATTAATTTTTACGGTACAGTTAGCGGCCTTTTTCGAATCCTGACTGACCGCCTTGATGGTAATCATCCCTTCTCGTTTCGCTGTTACATTACCATTCTTATCTACGGTGGCTACTTTTTCATCTGAAGAAGTCCATATAATAGTTTTGTTTTCCGCATTTTCCGGGAAAATATTTAACTTCAATTGTTTACTTTCTCCCGGCTGCAGTTTCACTTCTTTTTGGACAAATTCCAACTTTTCCACACGAATCATCTGGAAAGAGTCCTTAGCTATGGTAAAGGAACAAGTTCGTTGCCCACCTAAAGTACCTTTCCCTTTTAGGATGACTTTAGCCGTTCCTACTCTGTCGTTGTTCTCATAGCCTACAATTTCAAATTGGTCCTCTGAAACTGCAACATCTGTCTGTTTAGCAGATGCGTCTATATAAATACGAATATCGCTTTTCTTCAAAGTTATAGCACTGCCATTAAATATCTGATGATCTATTTCAATGATACAGTTACTTAAAAGTTTTCCACAAATTCGATAACTTCCCTCCAGGGTAGACTGATAATTGTTTTTCCCTGTTACTGTTACATTGACTGTAGTTCCTGCCAAAGGAACCGGTCTTTGTTCTCCTTCCGGATTCTGATAGGTATACTCTATTGTAGTTTCATAATCTCTACCGGCAACCAAACGATTTCCATTGCTGTCTTTGATAACCACCGGTGCCTTCCATGCATTTAAATCTGTAGTATACACCTGATCCTCTACTATCATAATTGCTTCTGCAATATCTGCAGGTACTACTTCTACAAAGGTATCAAATTGATAGCCTTGATAATTCCCTTTTCCGACTACTTCTAAAGTCATGGTTCCTATATTACGGTTGTTTTTGGTACGGAGTGTATAATCTACCCCTTTGTCCAAAACATTCCCCATTTCATCCCGTAATTCTATTTCCGGAATCGCTCCTTCTTTCCGGTAAGGCCATGTAAGCTTTGCAACTTCCTCTATAGGTAAAAATGTTTCTGTTGTATCTTCATCGTACTCCGGCCAAAAAACTTCCAATTGCGTATTGGGCAATATGCTGTACATTTTTTCCAAGGTTCCTGTGTATCTTCCCTGTCCGGTAAAAATTACCTTCACCTCACCTGCTTCCTTGGCCTTCCCATAACGAATAGAATAGTCTCTTCCTTCTACCAATTCTTCCGTTCCGTTTTCTCCTTCAAATACCAATAAATTAGTGCCTTCTTGATAAATTCCACCGTTAGTATCCAACTTGGTCTTAGAAAAAATAATCTCTTTACACCATCCGTTTCCTTCGCTAGTGTCTTTTAATTTTCTATCTCCAACTAAAGTGATTTTTACCGCTTTTCTTCCATAATAGCCTGCGGCCTTTCCCTGTTCACTGGGTAACAAATACACATATCCTATCCCCGGCTTATCTGCTTCGACTCTCCATTGATAATAGGTTGGTTCCAGTAACATCCCATCGATCGTCACCTCCTGCACGGTAACTTCATTATCCTTTAAAGAATCACCATCATAAGCATAGGTATCTGCGTCCAACTTCACCTCTGCCTTACTCACATCTTTTGCTTCATTTGCTAATACAACTACATCCATGTAAAAGCTTCCGGTAAAGTTGCCGATTCCACGTACTTCGTAGGAATAATTCTCTCCTACTTCTAACTCCTCCGGCAGGCTGCTATAGTCACAGATAAAGTCACGATTTAACACCAAGGGCTTATTCTTATAAAAAAGAGTCGGCTCAGGAATCTCTTCCTCTGCACCATACTCTATTGCCTGCTGATAACTACTGGCACCATCTGCTTCCACAATATCCCTTGGATAAATACTAAAATACAAAGTTCGACTTCCCTCGTATTGTCCCTTCATGGTAATGGTAATAGAAGGAGCCTCTAGGGCATCATAAGCTGATGCATTTACATTATTTCGATAACATATGGTATAATCTGTACCCTCTTTTAACAATGTTTCATTGTGATAGATAGTAATATCTTGAGTGATTTCCTCTCCTGTATAAATAAGATTAGGATTCTCCTGTACAAAACCTTGGATGGTAAAATCTTCTATTAACATCTTTTCACTACTTTTTTCTTGATATACTACCTCTGCAATTTCGCCAGGAATGTTTTCGCCAATCTCTTCTTCTCTTTCTCCCGCTGCATATGCAAGATTTGTGCTGTTATTTATGAAAATGCCCCCACCAAAGATGGATAAAGCTAATACAAAAGCTAACATTCTTCCTAAAAGTTGTTTCTTCACTAAGAAATCCTCCTCATTTGCATACAAAAAGCTAAGTATAGCATAACATATCTAATGAAAACAAACAACTTTGTAGACTCTTTTCATCCTTATAGCACCAAAAAAGGCATCGCCTAAGCGATGCCTCGTTGTTGAATCTTATTCAAATTAAAGTTTTACTGTAGAAACTTTTACACCAGGTCCCATTGTGGAAGCTAATGTTACACTTCTTAAGTACTGACCTTTTAATGCACTTGGTTTAGCTTTTAAGATAGCTTCCATTAACGCACGGAAGTTTTCTTCTAATTTTTCTTCAGAGAAAGAAGCTTTTCCAATTGGACAGTGGATAATGTTGTTTTTATCTAATCTGTATTCAATCTTACCAGCTTTGATATCGTTGATAGCTTTTGTAACGTCCATTGTTACTGTACCAGCTTTTGGGTTTGGCATTAAGCCTTTTGGTCCGAGAACTTTACCAAGACGACCAACAACACCCATCATATCAGGAGTAGCTACAACTACATCAAAGTCTAACCATCCATCATTCTGGATCTTTGGAATTAATTCGTCTCCGCCTACGTAATCAGCACCAGCTGCTTCCGCTTCGTTTACTTTATCGCCTTTTGCGAATACTAAAACTTTTACAGTTTTACCAGTTCCGTTTGGTAATACTACCGCACCACGAATCTGCTGTTCTGCGTGACGTCCGTCACAACCTGTTCTAATATGAATTTCTACTGTTTCATCAAATTTAGCAACTGCTGTTTTCTTTACTAAAGCAATAGCTTCAGCTGGTTCGTACTGAGTAGC
>JAFYWD010000231.1 GCA_017558205.1 Lachnospiraceae bacterium
GTGTACTGTATTTGGCAGTAGGCAGTTTTCAGCAGCTGGAAACACTATGTATTACCTGTTTGCAGAATGAGACAATGGATGAGGATTTATATTATTATTATATCCTTTCTCTGATTAAACAGAAAAAACACGATCTTGCAATGAGTAAATATGAAGAAGCTACCAATCGCCTGTATAATCTTTTAGGAGTGAAAAAATTCGAGAGACTGGATGGTGTCTGGGATGAACTGAAAAAAATTGAGGAGTTTGAAGCTTCCAGTTCCTTAAGCTTAATTCATAAGGATTTAAAGGAAAGTGAAGAGCACGTAGGAGTATTTTTCTGTGGATATCCGGTTTTTAAGGAAATTTACCGATTGGAGGTAAGAAAGAATTACCGCAGAGGAGAGTCTCATTATATTATTTTATTTACCATCAGTTTGGAAAAAGAATATGATACAATTGATAATAGCATGAGAGATTATTTGATTGGGCAGGGAATGAAGAATCTGAAGGAAGTAATACAATCTGCTTTGCGAACGGGAGACGTGGCCAGCAGATACAGCAGAAATCAATATCTTATTTTATTATCAACATGTACCTATGAAAATAGCCTGAAAGTATCGGAGAGAGTGATAGATTCTTTTGAAAAATATTACAAGAAGAGAATTGTAAAAATCAAAATAGAGTTTGATCAGATTTCAGATTATTTGATGGCAGGAGGAGACAATGGAACACAAGCTTAGTTATTATCCGCTTAATTCATTCCGGGTATGCATTGATAGTATTGATCCTGATGTAAAGGGTAATGCCTATAGTCCGCTTCAAAAGGAGGAGGTTACCTTTAATGGGGTAGGTGAATTGATTATTAAGATGGATCAGTTGTTTGATGCTATCGGTTATCCCCAGGGATTTCAAGATAAACGAAGCTTTGGAAAGAAAAAGGAGTATTGGAATCTACACAAGGGAATTCCACAGTATACCTTGGATCAAAAAAGTATTCTTGAGAAAAGCGGTATTCTTAAAACCATGGATATCATGGTAAAAAGTCGTAAAAACACCAGCTGGCAGGGAGAGATTTATGATGATAAAGGAAATTATATCAGTACCTTTGCCGGTGAAGTAGGTTTGTTTAATCTTATTAATAGTATTTTGCAGCAATCCTGATACGAATGGATTTACTGTAGACTTATATATAAATAATTTTTGAGCAGAAGGAGGAGAGTATGAACGATAAAATTCCGACAGGTAATAATAAGTTTGTAATTGATATTTGTTGTCAGGAAAATCATACCTGGCAGGGAACTATTCACTGGGTAAATGAGAATAAAAAAGAGTATTTCAGAAGTGTACTGGAAATGATTCGTTTGATTGATTCTGCACTTCAGGAAAAAGTACAGGACTCTCAGTAGAGGAATAAGCTGAATGGTAACATAGAATGACAGGATAAGAATATTTTTCTTATCCTGTTTTTTAGTCTTTTCAATTACAGGATATTTGTTATAATAGGAAACGTGGTTTTAATATTAGATATTTTTCGAATGAGGAGCTTTTTGTGAGAAATAAGATTACAGAATTTATTAAGAAAGAGGCAGTATTAGCAGTATCTGTCATATGTGCATTAATTACCGTGGTTTTTATGCCACCGGATCAAGAGTATGGAAGTTATATAGACTGGCATGTATTGTGTCTGCTTTTATGTCTTATGGCAGTAGTCGAAGGAGTAAAAAGAATAGGAGCTTTTCGCAGTATGACTTATCAGATTTTGAAAAAAATAAATAATGGAAGAATTTTGGCCATTACCATGGTAATGCTGCCATTTTTCAGTGCCATGCTGGTTACAAATGATGTGGCATTATTGGTATTTGTACCATTTACCATGGCTCTTCTTGATAAAATAGGCTGTCATTTTGCAGTCATCCCTATGCTGGTACTTCAGACCATCGGGGCAAATTTGGGAAGCATGGCAACGCCCGTAGGAAATCCCCAGAATTTGTTTCTTTATTCAGCGTTTGGCTTATCTATGTCCGAATTTTTGCAGGCAACCTTGTCGCTTACCCTTGTAAGTCTGGCAGGATTACTGGCAGCCTCTTTTTTCCTTCTTCCGGCTAAGCTGCCTCCTATGGCTCTTGAAAAGGAGGAAATGGAAAATGGAAACAGACTTTGGATTTACGGGGGATTATTTGTAGTCTGTCTGTTGACAGTATTTCACATGATACCGGCAGTATGGATGACGATTATCGTGATTGCCGTAATTTTTATATTAGATAAAAAGCTGTTAAAGGATTTGGATATATCACTTTTGGCAACCTTTATCTGTTTCTTCATTGTTTCCGGGAATTTGGGAAGGATGGAAGAAATTAAGGTGTTTTTACAAGGATTACTTGAAAAAAATACATTATTAACAAGTATTGCCACCAGTCAGGTAATCAGTAATGTTCCGGCAGCAGTTTTATTATCAGGCTTTACGGAAGACTGGATGGGACTTTTAAGAGGTGTAAATATTGGGGGATTGGGAACTCCCATTGCGTCTTTGGCAAGTTTGATTACCTTGAAGCTTTATCTTAGAAGAAAAAATGCAGAAGGAATCAGATTTTTAATAGTATTTTTAATCGCTAATATTATAGGACTTGGAATATTAATTGCAATCAACAGTAGGTTATAAATTTAGAGGGATAGGAGAAAACTGTGACTGTCATAAAAATTAACCGTTATGTTAAGAAAACAGAAGAAATTAAGGAGTAAGAAATATGTCAAAAGAAGAAATAAGAAATCCGCTGGGATATGAACCTATTGGGAAGCTGATGATGAAATTTGCTATTCCCAGTATCGTAGGGATGCTGGTAGGTGCTTTATATAATATTGTAGACCAGTTATTTATTGGTCATGCCATAGGAACCCTGGGAAATGCGGCTACCAACATTGCCTTTCCTTTTACTACCTCCTGTTTAGCTCTGGCATTGCTCTTTGGAATTGGAGGTGCTTCTTCCTTTAATTTAAATATGGGTAAGGGAGAAAAAGAGGAAGCTCCTTATTATGTGGGAAATGCAGTTACTATGCTGGTTCTTTGCGGAGTGATCCTGGCAGCCATTACCCTGTTATTTTTAAGGCCATTACTGACTTTATTTGGGTCACCACAGGAGGTAATGCCTTATGCTGTAGATTATGTAAGGGTAACAGCTCTGGGCTTTCCTTTTTTCCTGTTAGGAACCGGCGGTGGGCATTTAATGCGTGCAGACGGAAGTCCTAAAATGACCATGATTTCCAATATTGTAGGTGCTCTCATTAATATTGTTCTTGATGTCTTATTTGTTTTGGTATTTCAGTGGGGAATGGCAGGAGCGGCCTGGGCAACTATTATCGGCCAGTTTGTATCTGCCATGATTGTAGTATTCTATTTAAAAAAATTTAAGACAGTTACTTTATATAAAAAGCATTTTAAACCAATTTTTAAATACGTAGCAGGAATTGCAGCTATAGGGATGGCTTCCTTTTTTAATCAGCTTGCTATGATGGTAGTACAAATCGTATTGAATAATTCCTTAAGATATTATGGAGCCTTATCGGTATATGGAGAAGCGATACCCATTGCCTGTGCAGGAATTGTAATGAAGGTAAATCAAATCTTCTTTTCTATTATTATAGGAATTGCTCAGGGAACACAGCCTGTAGAAAGCTTTAATTATGGAGCTAAGGATTATAAAAGAGTAAAGGAAGCCTATCGACTGGCTTCCCTGGCAGGAGGAATTGTTTCTGTTTCCTCATATTTTATTTTTCAGTTTTTCCCGGGACAGCTGTTAGCAATGTTCGGAGAAGGGTCTCCGGAATATTTTGAATTTGGAATAAAAACCTTCCGGGTGCTTCTGTTTTTTACCTGGTTAAACTTTATGCAGCCTATTACCTCTACCTTTTTTACCTCTATCGGAAAATCCATCAAGGGAGTATTTTTATCCATGACAAGGCAAATTATTTTCCTGCTCCCTCTTATTGTAATATTCCCCATGTTTTGGGGAATTGAAGGCATTCTTTTATCAGGTCCGGTGGCAGATTTACTGGCAGGTGCTACAGCCGTAATTATGGTAAGGTCAGAATTTAAATTGATGGAGGAAGCACTTTAAAGCAAACTGTCTTTCAGGGCAGCAGGATTGGTAATTTTAAAGGTATTCTGATAGTAATCAATCAATCCTTCCTCCTTCATCCGTCCCAGTTCACGGCACATGGAAGCTCTGGAAACATTTAAATATTCAGCCAGTTCATTACGATTTGGCGTAATGGTAAAGGAGAGGCCTGTCTTATGCCTGGAGTTTTTTAAGAAATGGGCTTCTTCATAAAGAAGATAAGTAGCCAGCTTTTCTCTCATGCCCTTAATTGCCAGAAGTTCAATTTTCCGGTTAAGCATTCTGTTTTTTTCACCCAGGATGGTAATAATATTCTGGGTAAGCTGATAGTGGAAGCTACAGCTGTTTCCACAGGGACGGATGATCTGATCAAAGGGAATGAATAATATGGTAGAGGGCTCTCTGGCTACCACACTTACAGGCGAAAGCCGGTCCTTGGTGCAGATAATTCCCTCACCAAAAATTTGACCCGGTGATACAAAATCCAGAATATGCTTTTGTCCACCGGCATTTTCTTTAACAATCTCTAAGGAGCCGGAAAGAACAATACCCAGATTAGTAACAGCATCTTCATGAAACCATAAATACTCATCATAATAATATTTTTTTTCTTTTGCTGAAATGCATCCCAGCAAGTGAGGGAAATCCTCTTTTTTTATCTGAAAAAAAAGAGGACATATTTCTAAAATATTCATATATTGGTCATTCATTGTATTCATAAGCTTAATCTCCCCTACTATAAAAATGTTGCTGTAGCAACAACTGTTTTTATTTATTTTAGTATAATTCATTATGGAAAGCAACTAATAAAGCAACCAATATTGTAACAGTCCAGCCATGGTTACTGTTCACAGGCAAGCCAGTGAACGTAACTGAATCTGCCCATTTAAAGACCGCTTTCAGCGGTGGGGCAGATTCTGGGCCACTTTTATTTGCATTCTCCACGCCACTCAGCCAGAGATTGGCGTGGGCGAGAAAAGTAACCAGCCATGACCAATCACATTGCTGATTGGTTATATGAGAAAGAGTAAAATTTGAAAAGAATTGATGATATAGGAGGAAATGAAATGTTTGGAATTGATATCTTACATGAAGAACATGAAAATATTCGTAAATTTACTAAATATGTGAGAAAAGTTTGTGGGGATCTCATTGAAGGGGAAGAAGTTAAAACAGAAGTTTTTCTTGCCTGTATTGATTTTATGAAAAATTATGCAGATATTCACCATCATGGAAAGGAAGAAGAGATTCTGTTTAAAGCGATGCTGGAAAATTTAGGGCCCATTGCAGATAAAATGGTAAACATGGGAATGATGACCGAGCATAATATTGGCAGATATCATATAGATAGCTTGGAAAAGGCAGTGGCATCTGTAGAAGGAGAAGCTACTACAGAGCAAAAAGTAGACATGGCCACTCATGCACTGGCTTATGCCGATCTGCTTTTGAGACATTTGGAGAAGGAAAATACGGTTCTTTATCCTTTTGCTGTAAGAAATCTAAAGCCTGAGATTATGGAAAAGGTGAATGAAGACAGTAAGATCTTTGAAGAAAAAGGAGCAGCTAAGGGAATTAGCCGTTATGTGGACTGGCTAAACAGTGTATACCGGGAAAACTAAGAAATATATTTTAATAGAAGAAAAAAGAGGATCGGGAGTGATCCTCTTTTTTTATATAAAATACTGCATAAAAAATTATAAACCTAACTCTTTCTTTAAGAGACCAATGGAATCCTGATCCCCGGCTCCGTTTATTTTACCGAGACAAGGTACCTGATACTGTTCGGCAATAATATCGCCGGCAAAGCAATAGGTATCAGCATGACGTTCCAGACTTCCGGTAGCAACTACTCCCTTGATGTTCTCACCATTATTTTTTAAGAACTTCTTAACTACCGGGGGTACAATACCTTTTCCGTCAGTATAAGTGAAAAGAAGATAATCTTCACCGATTACTTCTGAGCCGTCCTGGATTTTTACTGCTTCTAAGTTAAGACTCTGTACTAATTTTTCTGTTTTACCTGATCTTGATGCATATACGTATTTCATTTTCATCCTCCAATATTTAAAATTACTTTCTAATTTATGTTTATATTTGTTAGGGATTTTCCCCTTACACAATTACTATACCATATAAATGGCATATGTCAATAATAAAGCTGATAAAAATTATCCAAATACATATTGAAAACCTATTAAATCCATGGTATTTTATATGTTATAAAGAATAAGAAGGAGGCAGAAGGTAAAGGCTTATGTAACTGTCAGAATATGAAATAGTTACAGATTTACTTTATAAAATAATAATATGAAGATTTCAACCAAAGGAAGATACGCACTGCGAATGCTGATTGAGCTGGCGCAAAACGAGGGGGATGGATTTATTTCATTAAAGGAAATCGCTGCAAGACAGGGGATTTCAAAAAAATATCTGGAGCAGATTGTACCTATTATGAATAATTCAGGCTTACTTCTAACAAACAGAGGCTATCAGGGGGGATATAGGCTGGCTAAGGAAGCCAGGGATATCACGGTAGGAATGATTTTAAGAGCTACGGAAGGAAGCATGGCACCGGTAGCCTGTTTAGAGAATAATCAGGAATTATGTGACAGAAGTGAAATGTGTATGGCTCTTACGGTGTGGAAAGGACTGGAGAAGGTCATTAATGAATATTTGGACGGCATAACCCTTCAGGATATTCTGGATCAAAATCAGGGAATGGTACAGGATTATGTAATATGATATCGGAGATAAAAGATAAAAATAAAAAACACATAATACCTATTGACAAAGTAGGTTATATCGTGTAATTTAATATCTATAAAACAGATAGGTTTTAGGAGGAGAAGAAAATGAGTTATAGATTTGAAACATTACAATTACATGTAGGTCAGGAAGAACCTGATGTGGCAACAGGAGCAAGAGCAGTTCCTATTTATCAGACAACTTCCTATGTATTTAGAGATTCAGCCCATGCAGCAGCAAGATTTAATTTAACTGATGCAGGAAATATTTACGGGAGATTAACAAATTCTACCCAGGAGGTATTGGAAAAAAGAATTGCTGCTTTAGAGGGAGGAAGTGCAGCTTTGGCATTATCCTCAGGAGCAGCAGCCATTGCTTATACCATAGAAGCCCTGGCAAAAGCAGGAGAACATATTGTAGCTCAGAAGACAATCTATGGAGGAACATACAATTTACTGGCAAATACTCTTCCCAGACAGGGAATTGAAACTACCTTTGTTGATGTACATAATTTAGAGGAAGTAGAACAGGCAATCAGAGAGAATACAAAGGCGGTTTACATTGAAACTTTGGGAAATCCCAACAGTGATATTGGTGATATTGAAAAGCTGGCAGAGCTTGCCCACAGACATCAGATTCCGTTAGTAATTGATAATACCTTCGGAACTCCTTATCTGATTCAGCCCATTAAGCATGGAGCAGATATTGTTATTCATTCCGCTACAAAATTTATTGGTGGCCATGGTACGTCCCTGGGAGGAATTATTGTGGAA
Organism: Lachnospiraceae bacterium; assembly: GCA_017558205.1. Lineage (GTDB taxonomy): Bacteria > Bacillota > Clostridia > Lachnospirales > Lachnospiraceae > SFDP01. The sequence goes on from JAFYWD010000231.1 coordinate 7,613, forward strand.
GCAGGTACCTTCGACTGGGAAAAATCAGGAAAGTTTGCTGACATCTCAGAGCCTAATCCCAGCTACCATGGAGTATCCTTTACAAAGGCAGTGGGAAGTGCAGCTTTTGTAACTTATATCAGAGCCATTCTGCTGAGAGATAAAGGGGCTTGTATTTCACCCTTTAATGCATTCTTATTATTACAGGGTGTAGAGACCTTATCTTTGAGATTGGAAAGACAGGTAGAAAATACCTTGAAGATAGTAGAATTTTTAGAAAATCATCCTAAGGTTGAGAGGGTAAACCATCCTTCCCTGAAGGATCATCCGAATCATGAATTATATCAGAAATATTTTCCTAAGGGAGCCGGAAGTATTTTTACCTTTAATATCAAAGGTAAGACTGAGGATGCACATAAGGTAATTGATGGCTTAAAGATCTTTTCGTTACTGGCCAATGTGGCAGATGTAAAGAGTCTTGTAATTCATCCTGCAACTACTACCCATTCTCAGTTAACGGAAAATGAATTGAAGGAACAGAATATTTTTGAAAATACCATAAGGATATCTATAGGAACAGAAAATATTTTAGATTTGATAGAGGATTTGGAACAGGCATTAGCAGAAATATAAAGCTTTTTAAATGCATATAGTGTTAAAGTGCCGATGACAGTCGGCAGGTTAGGAGGAAAAATGAGTATTTATCAGTCAGTAGGGGAAGTCATTGGAAAAACACCCCTTATAGAATTAAAAAAAATAAAAGAAGAATTAGGATTAAAAGCAAATATTTTAGGTAAATTTGAAATGTTTAATCCGGGAGGTTCCGTAAAAGACAGAGTAGCCAAGGCGATGTTGGATGATGCGATAGAAAAAGGTATTTTAAAGAAAGACTCTGTAATCATTGAGCCTACCTCAGGAAATACCGGTATCGGCCTGGCAGCAGTGGGAGCAGCCTATGGCTATCGTGTAATCATTGTAATGCCGGAAACTATGAGTATGGAAAGAAGACAGACTATTAAAGCCTATGGAGCAGAACTGGTTTTAACAGAAGGAAGCCTGGGAATGAAGGGAGCCATTGCCAAAGCTGAAGAGCTGGCAAAGGAGATTCCGGACAGCTTTATCCCGGGACAATTTGAAAATGAGGCAAATCCTGCAGCACACTATCAGACAACAGGACCGGAAATCTATCAGGATACAGAGGGAAAGGTAGATATCTTTGTGGCAGGTGTAGGTACCGGTGGTACTGTTACAGGAATTGGTAGATACTTAAAGGAGCGTATTCAGGGAGTTAAAATTGTGGGAGTAGAACCGGATGCTTCACCTGTTCTTTCAGGAGGAAATCCCGGACCTCATAAGATTCAGGGAATTGGTGCAGGTTTTGTGCCCAAGGTTCTGAAGACAGAGGTGCTGGATGAGATTATCAGGGTTACCAACGAAAGTGCTTTTGAAGCAGGCAGATTACTTGGCAGAAAGGAAGGAGCATTGGTAGGCATTTCTTCAGGAGCAGCACTTCATGCAGCCATTGAGCTGGCAAAAAGGGAAGAAAATGAAGGTAAAAATATTGTGGTATTGTTACCGGATACCGGTGATCGTTATTTGTCTACGGAATTATTCCAAATCAACAAGTAAAAATTTTAATAGTATGGTACAATTAAGAAAACGATGGGAAATGGAAAAGGTTTCTCATCGTTTCTTTCGGATATAAGAAAAGTGGTACAAATCTGCCGTCTGAAGTTTTAGATATAAGATAGATATAAGAAAAGAGAGAAAAATATGGAAAATGAAAGAAGTAATATTGGAAAAAAAGCCGGAATCATAGGAATTGCAGCTAATCTGGTTTTAGTTATTATTAAATTGATAGCCGGACTTTTATCCTCCTCAGTATCCATAATGGCGGATGCTTTTAATAATCTCAGTGATGCTACCAGTTCCATTGTAACCCTGGTAGGGTTCCGGTTGTCAGAATTACCACCGGATAGTGAACATCCCTACGGTCATGCCAGATTTGAATATCTTTCCGGCCTTGTGGTAGCAATGCTGATCCTGGTGATTGGCTTTGAGATGGCCTTAGGCTCAGTAAAAAAGATTATCAATCCCCAGGAGACACAGGCTAGTCTTCTGATTTTTTACATACTAATTGTATCCATATTTATGAAGGCTGCTCTATGGATTTATTATAAAAGGAAGGGACAGGAGATATCATCTTCCGTATTACTGGCATCTTCTGCAGATAGTAAAAATGATGTGATTACAACCACTGCAGTTCTATGCTCCCTTTGTGTAGAAAACTATTTTCACTTAAAAATAGATGGTTTTATGGGATTGGCAGTTGCAATTTTTATTTTATACAGTGGTGTTCTGTTAGCAAAGGAAACAGTATCGCCGTTGCTGGGAGAAGGAGTAAATGAGGAGCTCAAGATACTGTTGGAAGATTATATTCTTTCCGGGGAAAAGGTAGCGGGATGTCATGATTTAATGGTACATGATTATGGTCCGGGGAAACGCTTTGCCAGTATTCATGTGGAGATGGATAAAGAAGAGGATTCTATTACCTGTCACGAAATCATTGATAAAATGGAAAGGGAATGCTTTGAGAAATATGGAGTCCATTTAGTAATTCATTACGATCCTATTGTAACGGATGATCCGGAATTGGAAAGACTTCACGGGATAGTATCTTCGATTTTGCATATGAAGGATACGAGACTGTCCATGCATGATTTTAGAATGACGCTGGGGGAAGAGAACATTAATTTGATTTTTGATATTGTACTGCCGCCGGAATTAAGAGGTCAGGAGAAAGAAATTCAGAATTCTTTGGAAAAAGCATTAAATAGCATAGAAAATAAACGATATTTTACAGTTATTACCTTTGATATAGGATTTAACAGATAAATTGACATTTAATATAAAATAAGAGTATAATAAAAACATATAAAATAAAAAAGGTGGTGACCGGTATGGAAGAAAAAAAGAAAGTGTTTAAGAAAAAGAGCTTAACACCGGAGCAGTATCGACGTACCAATAACACAATGTTTATTATACTTTCCTGTTGCTATCTTGCTTATGTTGCTATAGATATCAGCAATATGATGAAGAATAAGCCTGATATGTGGGGATATATCAGGTGTTCAATTTATGTGGGAATGATTATAGTAAATTATTTGGTAAAGAAATTTAAAGGCAGTGAAAAAATCACGATGATTTTTTATGCACTAACCTTCCTTTTAGTTTACGGTATTTTGGTATTTAACAATGGGATAGGTACTTTGGCGCTGGTTTTCCCGGCATTAATCGGTTTTATGATTTATCTTAATTCGGTTGTTGTTATTCTGGGATGTATTGTAACCTTTATTATGTGTGTCATAAAGGCCAGAACAATTATTGATGACAGTATACTTTTTGGTATTACCAATGTATTTAGTGCCAGTTTGTTTATTAGTATCTATGGATCTTTTCGTGCTATTGATCTTTTAATTGTGTTTAACAAAGAAGATTTATCTAAGGCAGAGGAAGAAACAAATCAAAGAATAGAGGTTGCCAAAAATGTAGTAAGTATTGTAGATAGGCTTGATGGTAACTTTAAAAAGGTAACTGATGAGCTGGATACCATCGGAGATGCCATGGGAAATGCCCATGTAGCTATGACGGGTATCCATGACAGTACAGCGGAAACGGAACAGGCTATTTCCAATCAGGCAGAAATGACAACTCATATTCAGCAAAAATTAGAATCTGCCAATATTACCATGGAGGCTTCCACAGAAACTACCAATGAATTAAGAGAAGTAGTGGAAAAGGGGAAAATGCTGGCAGATGATTTACAGCAGCAATCAATCCTTGTCGATAAGAATACACAGAATATTTATGAGACAGTGGAAATGCTGGTATCTAACGTACAGAAGGTTTCCGGTATTACAGAATCTATTCTTAAGATTTCCTCCCAGACGAATTTGCTGGCATTAAATGCAAGTATTGAAGCGGCTCGAGCAGGGGAAGCCGGAAGAGGCTTTGCTGTTGTAGCAGATCAGATCAGAGTCCTTGCAGAGGAAACGAAGGTTTCCACGGAGAAGATTACAGCTATTATTGAAGAACTTACAAGAATTACAGATGCTACAAGAGCGGGTATTGCTGATTCCGCAGAAAGTGTAGGAGAACAAAGAAAACGAGTGGAAGAAGTAACCATAAGCTTTGGACAGGTAGGAAAGGGAATGGAAAATTTACATAAAGCCATTGCCACCCTTGGAAAAGAGGTCAATGGAGTATTGGATGCCAATAAGGTTATTGTTGATAGTGTTACTACTTTGACAACAACGGCTAATGATGTTTCACAAAGTGTATCAAATGGTACGGATACTATTGATGTGGCATTTAACAGCTTAAATATTTTCTGTGAAACATTTATGGGAGCTTTTGAAGAGCTGGAAAATTTAAAGGCAGCAGTAGAGAAATAAAATTTATAAAATAAAAATAGAAAGAGGGAAATGAGATGTCGAAACAGGTAATTATTGCAATCGGTCGTGAATTTGGAAGTGGCGGACATATTATTGGGGAAGAGCTTGCAAGACGTTTTTCACTTCCCTTTTATGATAATAATCTTTTATCTCAAATTGCAGAAGACAATAATATGGATCATGAAATTTTAAAGCAATATGATGAAAGACCCAGAAATCGATTATTTACAAGAACAGTTGCCGGCTTTGGCGGTTCGCCGGAGGAAAATGTTGCCACCTTACAGTTTGACTACCTTTTGAAAATGGCGAGAGAGGGTAAATCTTTTGTGATTGTAGGAAGATGTGCAGAATCTAAATTAAAACAATTTCCCGGTATGATTTCAGTCTTTGTTTTAGGTGATTATGAAGTAAAACTGAAACGGATTATGGAAAACCATAATGTATCTGAGCAGGAAGCCAAAGAAGAAATAAAAAGAGGAGACTGGAAGCGTAAGTCTTATCACAATTATTATTGTAAAGGAAAATGGGGAGATTCCAGAAATTATGATCTTACCATTAATAGCAGCCGATTAGGCATTGAAAAAACAATCAATATTTTGGAAAGCTATATCAGAGAAAGAATTGACGAATGAAGCATTCAATAAGAACTCAATTCACTTATATTTTTATTGGAATGATGGCTGCGACTGTGGCAGTATGCTGGCTTTTAAACGGGTTATTTTTAGAAAAGTATTATCGCAAAGAAAAACAAAAAAATCTGTTAGAGGTTTATCATTCCATTAACAATGCTATAGAAGAGGAGCTTTGGCGAACAGAGGAGTATTCCAATGTTACCTTAATGAATCTATGTACCAAGTATAGCATTGCAGGTATTGTGATAGATATTCGAACCCAGGAGGTTTTGGCCTTTGGAGCAGATGAAAAACAGTCTCACAGACAGCTTTGGGATAATCTTATTCTGGCAGACCGGAAAAGGGAAGACTACCTTGTAGAAACAGAATTCTACCGAATGACAATAGCCAAGGATAAAATTACAAAAACGGATTATATGGAGCTGGGCGGAATCTTAGAGAACGGAGATGTATTTTTGCTTCGTACAGCCTTGGAAAGTGTTAGAGAAAGTGTTGCCATAGCCAATAGGTTTCTAGCTTACATGGGAATCATAGCTTCTGTTATCAGCAGCATCATTATCGGTATTTTGACAAAAAAATATACAGAGCCCATAAGGGAACTGACACAAATTTCAAAGAGTATGGCGGAACTGGATTTTCAGGTAAAATACCGAGGAAAAACAAAAAATGAAATAGGAGTTTTGGGACATAATTTTAACCATATGTCAGAAGAGTTGGAAAAAACAATTTCTAAATTAAAAACTCTGAATATGGAATTAACGAAGGATATTGAAAATAAAGAAAAATTGGAAGAAATGAGAACGGAATTTTTAGCCGGAATTTCTCATGAGCTTAAAACTCCAATTGCTCTTATTCAGGGATATGCAGAAGGGTTAAGGGATAATATTTCAGAAGATATTGAAGAACGTCAGTTTTATTGTGATGTTATTATAGATGAAGCGTCTAAGATGAACGGTATGGTAAAAAAACTTATCGTACTTAATCATATGGAATATGAAAAGAATACCTTCAAAATTGAGCGTATTCATCTTTCAGAATTACTCTATAATTATCTGGAAAATTGTAAAATGTTATTAGAACAATCACAGATAGTTTTAGAGCATACCGTACCTCAGAATATTTATGTATGGGGAGATGAATTTAAAATTGAAGAAGTAATCGATAATTATTTTTCCAATGCAGTACATCATGTGAAGCAAGAACAGCAGGGGAATAAGATTATCCGCATTCAGCTTCAGGATTTAGGAGAAAATATCAGAGTCACGGTTTTTAATACCGGTGATTTAATACCGGAAGAATTAAAGGATAGAGTGTGGGAAAAATTTTATAAAATTGATAAAGCCAGAACGAGAGAATACGGTGGAACCGGTATAGGTTTATCTATCGTAAAAGCTATTTTAGACTCTGCAGGACAAAAATATGGTATTGAAAACGAAGAAGAGGGAGTTACATTCTGGTTTGAGCTTGAAAAAGCATAAAAATTTTTTCTTTTGCGTTCATGGGTCATACCAATCTGCAGGTAATTGACGTAGGTGTAAAAAGTAACTAAAAATTTGTCATCTTATATTGCATGATGTAAAATAAATGGTATTATATAAAGAAGAATAAATAATGTTATATTTTTATTGTTTTAATAAAAATATGGTAAGAGAGGGATTCGATGAAAAAACAGTGGTTAATTGCAGTTGCAGCAATAAGTATTTTAGCTATCGGCTTAGTCGGCTGTAAAAAAGAAAATGCAGGAATAGAAACAGAGGTACAGGAAGCGGAAGACAGAGAAGCGATTGAAGAAGCCCAGAATAAAATTATTGCTGAGTATGCGGCTAATGTTCTGATGAAATATAATTCAGGAAGTAATCACAGAGTGTTAGATGGACAAAAGCTATTAGTTGAAGAAGGCAAGGAGGATGCAGCTAAGGCTCAGGAGGAAAGAAGACAGCAGCTGCAAGAGGAATATCAGAAGAATGAGAAGGAAGAACAGAAGCAGGAAACCACCTCATCTGTTGCTTCAGATTCCACTTTCGCCTCAGAAAGTATGGAATCTGCACCTGAAATTCAGTATATCAGTGATATGGCTTCTGTAATGTCATTACCTTCCTTTTCTATAGTATATAATGGGTATGAAGTGGCTGATTCTTACCAGGAAGACTTAATTTCTTTTACAGTAGATGCAAAAGCGGGGAAGGTATTATTGATCACTAAGTTTACAGTAACTAATACAAGTGATCAGGAGGAAGAGTTAAATGTTTTAGCTTTAGCACCGGAATTTAAGCTAAGTGTTGGTAATAGAAATATTAAGGCACAGCAGACCATGTTGCTTAATGATTTATCCATGTATAAGGAAAAAATTCCTGCCGGTGAATCTAAAGAAGCGGTACTTATTTTTGAAGTTGGTCAGGAAGTAGCAGCAGCCTCTGATAATATGGAGTTAATTCTCAATATCAATGATCAAGCCGGAAGAATGCAGTTAGAACAGCTTACGGTAATTGCACCGGAAGAAGTGTCTGAAGAGCCTGTAGTTGAGGGCGAAGAAGTTATGGAACCTGAGGTTGCAGAATAGAATAATAGTATTTAAAAACAAAGATTGCTTTGATTATCGTTTTTGATGAGTAATATGGAAGCATATTACTTATTTAAAGGCGTTAGTGAAAGCAATTTTTTGTTCCGGTAGATAGAAAGCTTAAGTAGTTATTTCCTAAAATGTTAAATTTAGCGATAAAATCAATTACAAGATTTCACAAATGTATTTATAAAAGTACAAAAAATTATAAAAATAGGTCTTGTCAAAATGAAATAGGTTTGATAAGATAGCAAAGTCGCCACGGCGACCACAGTGAATGTCCAAACAGCAACCTAATAGAAATTAAAAAAAATAAAAAAGTTGTTGACAAAGATAAAAACCTGTGATAGTATGAATAAGCTGTCGCGAGGGAAACCAAGAGACAGAGAATAGAAAGCAGGAAACTGCTGGAAGAACATTGACAATCGAACAGTAATGCAATCA
>JAFYWD010000232.1 GCA_017558205.1 Lachnospiraceae bacterium
TTATCACCAATATAAGCAGGAATATGAGAAAATGCTTCTTGAGCTTAACAGTAGTAAAAAGTCGGTGACTATTACGGATTTCAGTCATGTCCCTTCGTTCCTGGAACCAACAGAAAGCGAGGAGTGGAGCTCCGGCTTGCGATTATTTTATAATAAGGAGAATGTAACTATCAACAAACCTTAAGAGGAATGAGATTATGAATCTGATAAAAAAGATATTTAAGAGGGAAGAATTGCGTTTTGCAATGGTAGGAGTAGCCAATACCATGATAGGTACTACTGTTATGCTGGTAGCCTATAACCTGTTTGGTTTTGGCTATTGGAGTGCCAGCGCCCTAAATTATATTGTGGGAAGTATTTTCAGTTATTTTGCTAATAAATACTTTACCTTTCACTCCACACAGCAGTCCTTCAAAGAAATCTTACGTTTTATTTTAAATATTGTGATTTGCTATATCATCGCTTATGCATTGGCGAAGCCCGGCATTACCTTGTTATTGGGTCAGCTGGATTTAGAGGTTTCTATATTGGAACAGATTAGTATGATTACCGGAGTAGTCCTGTTTATTATCATTAATTTTTTTGGACAAAAGTTTTTCGTTTTTATAAAGTAAAGGGGTAACTATGAAGGTCTGGATAGTTACGTAAAGGGAAAGTAGGATAACAAATGATATCAGAAAAAAGAGGAAATATATTATATCTTGTAGTTCCGTGTTTTAATGAAGAGGAAATCATTGAAAAATCCGTACAGGTGTTAAAGGAAAAGGTAACACGTCTTATTAAAGAAAGCAAGGTTAGCCATAAAAGTAAGATCATGTTTGTAAACGACGGCAGTAAGGACAAAACCCTGCAGCTGCTTCATAAGGTGGCGAAAGAAGATTCCATGATTTCCGTGTTAAGCTTTACTACTAATTTTGGACACCAAAGTGCCATTTTGGCGGGGATGTTAGCTTCTGTGGATTATGCAGATATGGTAGTTACCATTGATGCAGATTTGCAGCAGGATATTGAGGCCTTGGATGATTTTATTGAAGCCTATCAAAGAGGTAATGAGGTAGTTTACGGAGTAAGAAAGGATCGTCACAGCGACGGCTTTTTTAAAAAGTTTACTGCCACAGCTTATTATAAGCTGTTACATTTTTTAGGCTGTGATATTATTACCAATCATGCAGATTATCGTCTGATGTCTAAAAAAGCTTTATTGACGTTAAAAGAGTATAAGGAAGTAAATTTATTTATGAGAGGACTTGTTCCTACCATGGGCTTTCCTTCTGATATTGTATATTTTGATGTGAAGGAAAGAGAAGCCGGAAGCTCGAAATATACCTTAAAGAAGATGATGAAGCTGGCAGTCGACGGAATTACTTCCTTAAGTATTAAACCCCTAAGAATTATTACTGTTATAGGCTTATTATCCTGTCTCTTTGGTGTAGGCATGGCAGTATATATTTTTATCGACTGGCTAGCAGGCAATACAGTTCCCGGTTATGCCACCAGTGTTATGACAACTCTTACTATGGATGGAATTACTTTGTTATCTATGGGAATTATCGGGGAGTATATAGGAAAGATTTACATGGAAGCCAAGGGTCGTCCTCGTTATATTATAGAAAGCTTCCTATGGAATGAAGGAGACAGTAATGATTAATATAGATGTTCATGCAGATGATTATGGAATTACCATGAACACTTCTAAAGAAATGATGGAGGGAATAAATGCAGGTAAGCTTCGCAGTATCAGTATCATGCCCAATATGTCATGCTTTGAGGAAGCTGCGAAATATTATTTTGCTAATTTAGAAGAAGGAAGAAACCCGTTATTATCTGTACATTTAAACTTTATGGAGGGATATTGCCTGAGTAAAAAACAGGAGGTAAGAGATTTGGTAGATGAAAAAGGCCTGTTTACCCTTTCCTGGATTCAACTTGTAAAGTACAATTATTCCCTAAGAAAAAGAGCAATTCTAAAGGAACAGCTGAAAAAGGAGATAAAAGCTCAGATTAAAAAAGTGGATAGTGCCTATCATCTGTTTGAAAAAGGAAAATTAAGAATAGACAGCCACCAGCATACACATATGATTCCTTTGGTGATGGAAGCAGCGATAGAGGTAATAAAAGAAAATAACTATCCTGTAGAATATATCAGACTTTCCAGAGAGCCTTGGAGTGTATATCTGAAGCAAGTACGGTTATTAACAACCTATCGTCCTGTGAATCTGGTAAAGGTAATGATTCTAAATTATTTTTCTCATAAGGATGAAAGGTTGCTAAAAGCAGTGGGGCTTAAGCCCATGCTTCTTTCAGGAGTGATGCTTAGTGGTAAAATGGATGCCTCAAGATTAAAAACACTGATACCGGGGCTGAAAGCCTGTGCTGAAAGAAAAGCATTGCCACTGGAAATCTTATTTCATCCGGGAACCGGGATGAAGGAAGAAATGGGGGAGGAGTTTAACCACTTGGATGCCAATGATTTTTATCTTTCGCCCAATAGGAAAATAGAATATGAAAGTATGATGGAGCTACGTATCTGAGATAAGAAAAGAAGGAGAATTGAATGAACGGTAAACTTGGAAAAATAGGATATTGGGTATTATTTTCTTTCACTACAATTGTAATGGGGGTGGCCCTTTTTGCAAAGCTGGGAGCTTTTGGAGTCTGCTTTACAGATGAGGCAACTCATGGAGTAAATGCATATGAAATGGTTCAAAATGGAAATCTATGGATTAATACCTTGAGATATGAGGTAGACTACTATAATACGAAGCCGCCTCTTATGTTATGGCTTATTATATTAGGCTATAAAATTTTTGGATTTAACGCAATCGGCCTACGGTTTTTCTCAGCATTAGCCGGGCTTATTACATATCTTGTACTCTTTACCTGGGTATATCGTGTAAGGGGAAAGGTTCAAGCTATTTTATTCGCATCTTTTCTTCCGGCATGTACAGGTTTTTTTGAATTTCATATGTTTCGGGCGGGAGATATGGACGCTGTATATACCATGTTTTTTGTGATTGCAATGATAGCTCTTTACAATTCTTTAAAAAATATCAGGTATATGCTGTTGTATGGTATAGGATTTGGTTTGGCATTCATGACAAAATCATCTCATGCAGCTAATATTATTGGTATAGGAATCTTATTTGCCCCCTTTTTAATTAAACTATACGGATATAAAAAGGTGATAATTCAGTATATCGTATCCTATATTGCCGGAGCTTTGGTGCTCGTACCTTGGGTAATTGTTCGGTTTAGATTTGACGGTCTGGCTTTCTTTTCAGATATTTTATTTGATGAAACGATAGGCAGGGTACAAGGAAACCTGGCAGAAGGGGAGTTTGTTAAATATTTTTTCTATATCAAACAGACAATAAAAGAGCCCATTTGTCTAATTTGTATCCTGATAATTCTTGTTGCTGTATTAATGAAGCTCATAAAAGATATACGTCAAAAGCAAAGTGGAGAAGTGGTTATTGTAAAAGAGGTCAAGTACTTGTTGGTTGATCCCTACCTGTGTCTTAATGTATTCTGGATCATTGTAGTGATGGGGGTATATAGTATGACAAAAGCAGGATTGGACTGGTATATTTATTCGTCCTATATTGCCCTAATGCTGTTGGGAGTGGAGGCAATAGAATATATTATCAGAAATACAGTCAACCGATGGCCCTTCATGAAAGTAGCTTTCACAGGAGTCTTAATTATAGCAGCAATGATTATATCATTTGAATTGATACGATATTATCCATGGAAGGGGCATGGGGGAATGCCGATCATGGATTTACATGATGAATTATTGCAGGTAAAGGAAAGGGCAGAACAGGAATATAGTAAAAAGACAGCATATTTTGAAAGTAGCCATAATGTTACCTTTGAACCCCAACGCTGGGAGCATGATGCTATGTTTTATGGAGTTACTATCTTAGATTTGATTTGTAAAGATGGAGGGGTACAAGCTTTTCTGGAAACAGAGGATAAGACGGCAGTGTTAATTCTCGATAAAGATTTGTGGGAGACATATGCTCCGGTCTTAACGGGACATGTAATTTTGCAGGATTCTTCATACATTATGTTTAGTAAAAGAAAATATGGAGAATAAGTAACTGTAGATCCCATGTAGTTATAGCTCAGGCTTACAAAAAAAGAATGGCAGACGCCATTCTTTTTTTTAATATACACATAGATGTAGAATATTCTCTTCAAAAATCAACTGTTCCTCTGAGTAAGTTCCCCAGTCATACTGATTAAAATATTCCTCATATTCAGGTTGGGGATCTCCTTTAACATAGTTTTTTTCTAAATAATGGTTAATGGAGGTAAGATTGCTCCATCCGCAGGACTGGGCTCTGGTATTTAAGGTGGATTCATCATAGCCGCGCTCCCACCAAAGAACATTTTGGTCATTGTAAAAACAGATAGTATCAATAGTATTGCCGCTTTCCTGTTCATATTTTTCAATTTGGTAGGAAAGAATCTGGCAATAATAGTAGTCTGACTGATTACAACGGTAACGGTCGATAAATACAGACTGGAAGCTTAAGTATTGACTACAGCTGAGGGCAAGTAAAATAAAGCACAGGCTGTAATATAAGGCAGCACGATTCTGAAACTCATTTTTACCTGCCAAGATACAATAGGTTAATAAGATTCCAAAGACAGCTCCGTAAGGATAAATGACTCTGGGAAGATAGAGAGAGGAAATCCCGGTAAGCTGTGGAAAGAAGGAAACAAAGTAAGTCCCAAGGATAATATAAAGAAAAAGCAGAATATTTATTCCGTTTTTTTCTTTGTTTTCCTTACTGCCATAAAGGATGGTCATCAGAAATAAACAACAGCATAAGAGGAAAAACAGAAGAAAAGTATAAGCAGGCACTACTGTCCACCGATTGATACTGATGTTTAGAATGCTTTGAAAAACTGAACTTATATTGGAAAGCTGAAAGCTTGGGTCTCCTACCCGGTCACTGCCTAAAATAACATTGGTGATAAAGAAACCAATTCCCATGGGTATACCGTACAGTAAGGCAACGATCAGGTTGAAAGAAAAAAACTCTTTGATACTCTTACTGTAATAAGCAATAAAAGGCAGACATAGAACAACAAAAAGTCCTAGCATAGTCTGATACATAAATACTGCCATCAGCAGGCAAAAAAGAGAGGGAAGGAGATAGAGTAATTTCTTGTTTTTTAAATATTCCAAGGTAAGGCGAAAGGCAGCCACACAAAAAAAGATGGCAATTAAAAATAACCCTTTTTCAATAAAAAGGAAATATTCAATCACATAAAAATTTAAAATGGTAAGGAAGGCAACAAAAGAAGCCACCCATTCTTTTTTTATGAAAAAAAGCAGGGGAGAGGCAAAGAGATAGCTGCTGAGGACTCCAAAAAATAAGGCTGTTAAATAAGACAGCTTATAGATATAGCCGCCGGGTACATGCAATAACTCAAACAGATAGTAAACCAAGGCATTAAGGACTCTTCCGTTTTCGTATAACATCCATTTCCAGGTATCAGCTTCTCCAAAGGTAGAATAGGTGTCGGTGGCAAATTCAATCCCAAAATTAACTCCAAAGAATACTACCATCAAGATGCTGCAGTAAAGCAGTAATTTATAATTTAGCTGTGTATAAATCCCTTTTTTTTTAAGAAATATAGACATTTCATATCCTCCCTGTAAAAAAAGTAATGGTAGAGTAGTAGACGGAAGGCCTTCCGTTTTTAAGGAAGACCGGCTTTCAGAACCGTAAAGTTCCCAAAGGTAGTCATTTCATACCCCAGATTTTCAAACCGTTCCCGTTCAGAATTTTCAATAATAATTATGTGTTCCAGATATTTATCATCTTCAATATCCTCAGGAAGACCGAAGGTATAGTAAGTAAAGGAAGAAGCTACCCTGAATTCCGCATCCTCATCCTTATACCTGGCAGTCTCCAGATAATCATGGGGAGAGGTACGGCTGTAAAGCAAAGCAGTAATAAAAGGAGAAGCAAGATTTTCGTAGGTTGAATAAATCTGCTGGTCTTCCTCTCTTATCATTTCTGCATAGGAGATGGCATCACCATATCCCTTCATAAATAAATAATTACTCATGGGACCGTAAACCGTGAAATAATCTTTCGTAAAAGAGGCTCCTCCCAGAAGAAAAACCATCAGCGCCAGAGTCAGAAATAGGGGAGAGGCTTTTTTCAGTATAAGAAAGCCTACTGCCATAAAATAAACCATGGGAAGGAAGATAAAAATAATTCTGTTAATATTCTGCTTCATAAATAGGGCTGTCAGGAAAGCAGACAGAAACATAAATACCATAAAGCAGTGAGAGTGAAACTCTTTTCTTTTTAAGCCTTGCCAAACCTGATAAAAGCATACCCCAAGTCCTAAGAAGGTAATAGGAAAGGTAAAGTGATATAAGGTAAAATAACCGGGCATATAATTCCAAAGCTCATCCTGTACACCTATCGTCATCATGGTAAGAAGATGAAGAAGATTTTTAACCAGGGTAAGAGGAAGATTTTTGTCAAAGCTGATAAATACAGTATCTGTATGGGAACCGGTAAAGCGAGGAACACTAAAGACAGCAGTGACAATCGCCGGTAAATCAAATACATTAATGAAGTAAAATACAGCTAACGGAAAGACCACAATGATAAAGGCGATTCCTGAAAAAAACAGCTGACGGAAAGTCATCTTTTTCAGCCACAGACAGTAGCCGCAGGATAAAAGAACAAATATTGGCATAACAAAGGTGGCACTGCCGTAGCAATACAGGATAACAGCACAAAAAGCGGCAGTCAGAATGTAATAAGCAGTCTTTTGTGTATGTTGGGCAAAGTAAAATAACAGAAGAATGATCATACACCAAAAAGGGATAGTGTTACTGTCCAGTCCCCAGCGGGAAATAATAATATGCCAGGGGGTAAGGGAAAGGATACCAAGTCCCAGTAATGCTACCTTCACACCCAGGATATTTTTAAGAAAGAAATAGAACAATACTAAAGTCAGTGATCCAAAGAAAGCAAAAATAAACCGATAGGAAAATACGGAAGGGTTCACAAACTTACAAATAAGTGCATAAAGATAGATTAAAACAGGACTTCCACCGCCGGAACCCCAGGTAATGGGATAGACAGGATAGGGATAGCCGTTTCTGTCAATTCCAAAATTGGCAAGAGAAAAGGCCTCATAGGAGTTGGAGGCTTCATCCTGATGTAAGCCCTCAGGAAGTACAGCCAGCCGGTAAAAACGAAGAAAAATTCCAAGACCTAAAAGCAGAAAGAAAGCAATATGCTGCAGGCTGCCGTTATTCAGTTTGTTGTCAAGCTGTAATAGCAGGGACGAAACAGATGAATTGCAGAAAAATCCTTTGTTTTTTTTGAAAATAGTAAGGAGAACCAAAAGTGAAAGAATTCCAAGGGCACCCCAGTTGTAGTAGTCAATTATTCTCATATGTATTTACAACCCTTTATCGCTGCGTAGAAATCAGAAGTTTATTTGGCAGCAATAGCTTTCTTAAAATTTTATCATCATACCTGACTTGCAGTTGCAAGATATATCTTACCATAAAAATCCTAACATATTTACAGTAGTATTTCTAGGGTAAATATGCTATTCTAAA
>JAFYWD010000233.1 GCA_017558205.1 Lachnospiraceae bacterium
AAATCATAATGGAAGAAAAGCTTTTGGAACAGGATCTCACCCTGGCGGAGTTTCGGGACCAGGAGGAAATTGTAGAAAATCTGGAACTTTTAAAGGAGAACCTGATGGTAGATTTTCCGGAAGAAAATATGGGAGAAGAGGCTTTGGGGAAACAGGATGCTTCAGACCGGGAAGGCTTGGAACAGGACCTGTTAAAGTCCGAGGCTTCTGAAACCGGAAAAGAAATTTCAGACGGGGAAGTCTTGCAGTCGGAGAATGCTCAACAGCTCATGGAGGAAGAACAGCAGGAGAAAGAGGAAAAAAACAGAGAGCCTGTTATATTTACCTCCGATAATTCTTATTTTTCTGATGCTTTATTCATCGGGGATTCCAGGACGGAAGGCCTTAGGGAGTACGGAAATCTGGGGCAGGCGACAGTGTTGGCTGATTCCGGAATGAGTATTTATCGATTATGGAAAGCAACTTTTACAATTGATAATAAAAAACAAACATTGGAACAGATACTGACAGAGAAGAAGTTTGGTAAGGTTTACTTGATGCTTGGAATTAACGAACTGGGCTATGACAGAGATCAGACCATAAATAAATACAGAGAAGCCTTAAGCCGTATTGAGGAAGCTCAGCCGGAGGCCTTTATTTTTCTCATGGCAAATCTTCATGTAACTGATGAAAAGGCGAAAAATTCAGATATTTACAATAATACCAATATTAACCAAATGAACCAGAGGCTGGAAGAGCTGGCGAAAGAAAAGGGATATATGTATCTGGATGTGAATCCTGTTTTTGATGACGAAAATGGAAATCTTTCAAAAAAATACACAGTAGATCAGGCGCATATTTTAGGAATTTATTATACGGACTGGGGAAACTGGATTTTGGAGCACTGTGTCAAATAAGTATATGGTTGAAAAATTGTGGTAATTTTGTTACATTTAATAGAAATAAATGGAAGGAAAAGGGGTAGATTTATGGCATTTGTTGTAGGAATAGATATTGGCGGAACAACAGTTAAAATGGGAATTTTTGAACCGGAAGGAAAAAATCTTCAAAAATGGGAAATTCCTACAGATACTGCAGATGAGGGAATAAGAATACTTCCCGATATTGCAGCTTCTATTGATGAAAAATTAAAAGAAATGGATTTGGTAAAGAGTGACTGTTTGGGAGTGGGAGTAGGTGTGCCTGCCCCCGTTACCAAGGAGGGGATCGTAAACGGTACTGCCAATCTGGGCTGGAAATATAAGGAAGTAAAAAAAGAGCTGGAAGCTTTATGCGGACTTTCTGCCGTAATCGGTAATGATGCCAATGTGGCTGCCTTGGGAGAAATGTGGCAGGGCGGCGGTAAAGGAAAGCAGGATATGGTTATGATTACTCTTGGAACAGGAGTAGGCTCCGGTTTTATCGTGGGAGGAAAATTAATTGTTGGAGCTCACGGTGCCGGCGGAGAAGGCGGACATATCCGTGTAAATTATCAGGAAGAGGATATCTGCGGTTGCGGAAATAAAGGCTGTCTTGAACAGTATGCATCAGCTACGGGAATTGTACGTCTGGCAAAAAAGAAAATGGCAGGAGAAACAAGAGAAACACTTCTTGCAAAAGAAGAAATAACTGCAAAAAGTGTTTTTGATGCCGTAAAAGAAGGAGACCAGGTGGCCAGGGAAGTGGCAGAGGAATTTGGTGAGTATCTGGCACGGGGACTTTCTGCTATGGCGGCAATGTCAGATCCCTCTATTTTTGTTATCGGCGGTGGCGTTTCCAAGGCAGGAGAAATTTTATTGTCCTATGTGGAAAAATATTATAAGGAATTAGCTTTTTTTGCTAACAGGGATGTAGAATTTGCTCTGGCTTCTTTGGGAAATGATGCAGGAATTATCGGTGCTGCCAGGCTGGCTTTGGATGCAGTGCAGTAAATAGAGAAAGAAGTAAAGGAAGAAAAGTATGAAAAAACCGGTATTAGTAATTATGGCAGCAGGAATGGGAAGCAGATATGGCGGCTTAAAGCAAATCGATAAGATTGATGATAAAGGCCATATCATTATGGATTTTTCCATTTTTGATGCAAAAAGAGCAGGATTTGAAAAGGTTGTTTTTATTATAAAAAAAGAAAATCTGGAGCTTTTTAAAGAGGTGATCGGAGATGCTGTAGCAGCAAGAATGGAGGTAGCCTTTGTATTCCAGGATGTGAATAATCTTCCGGAGGGCTTTTTTGTACCGGAAGGAAGAGTTAAGCCCTGGGGAACAGCTCATGCCGTATTAAGCTGCCTGGAGGAGGTAGATGGTCCCTTTGCCGTAATAAATGCAGATGATTATTATGGAGTGGAAGCTTTTCAGCTGATCTTTGATTATTTATCACAGCATCAGGATGATGAAAAATACCGTTATGCCATGGTAGGCTACGAAGTAGGTAAAACAGTAACGGATCATGGTTATGTATCAAGAGGTGTCTGTGAGGTAAATGAAAAGCAGGAGCTTCTTCAGGTAACGGAAAGAACAAGAATCGAAAAAAGAGTAGATGGAATTGCTTATACGGAAGATGAGGGAGAAAGCTGGAATTATCTTGAGCCTGACACAACGGTATCTATGAATATGTGGGGCTTTCAGAGCAGTATCCTTAAGGAAATTAAAAACAGATTTCCGACCTTTTTGAAAAAAGGATTACAGGAAAATCCTTTAAAATGTGAATTCTATCTTCCGGCAGTGGTAAGCAGCCTGCTGGAAGAAGGAAAGGCTACCGTTACCGTCTTAAAATCAAAGGATCAGTGGTATGGGGTAACCTACCAAGAGGATAAGCCCATGGTGGCTCAGGCTCTTCGTAATATGAAGGAGCAGGGACTTTATCCGGAAGAATTATGGGAAAATTAAGGTGATTTAGTGACTGCTGGATAGTAGGATAAGAATAGGAGTAAGAAAAAAAGTTTGTAGAAAATTCTACAAACTTTTTTGTTGCACTTTTCTGCTTTCCTTGCGGTATTCTCTGGGACTGATTCCTTTTTGCTTTTTAAAAATTTGGGCAAAATAACTGGCAGAGGAAAAACCGGTAGTGATACTGATCAGGGATAAGGAAAAATCTGTATTAGCCAAAAGATGCTCTGCCTCCTGTATTCTTCTGGAAATCAAATAATTAATGGGTGAAATTCCGAATTCCTCTGCAAAAGCATGAGCCAGGTAATATTTACTTACATGGTTTTGCTCGGCCAGAATTTCAAGAGTAATATTTTCCTTATAATGATTATCGATATAACGCTTGGTAGAGCCACAAAGCCGGTTTGTCTTTTTATTTACAGGAGTAAGAGTAGTGGAGAAATTAGTTTGGCGTCCTAATAAAACTATGAGAATTTCCATTAAGTCCTGACAAATAATTTCATGGCCGGGAGAACGGGACTCTGTTTCCTGCAGCATGGTTTGTAAATAAAGAAGAATGGTATCCTTAATATTTTTAAAATTAATAATACAGAAATTAGAGTTCTGATATTCTGCATTGGCTTTTAATTCCAAGCCTTCCACTCCCAGAACGATATATCGCAGGGGTGAGGCATTCAGACTAAGCTCTGTATGAAGAACATTAGGATTAATGATTACCAGATCATTCACGGAAACGGGATAGGTCTGGTTTTCGATTAAAAATTGACCGTTACCCTCAATAACGTAAAAAAGCTCGGAACAATTATGGGTATGCTGTACACTGTGCCAGTCTCCCCCGTATTTGGCAGTGCTGACATACAGAAGCTTGGCAGATTTGCGTAAAGAATTTCCGGAGGTCATATCATAACGCTCGTTACTCATTAACATTTCCCCTTTCGTAAAAAGCAAAATTTATTTAAAATATAAGTAAAATTGCGAAAATATTTTTATCTTGCTGTGATAGAATGTATAAAACCACAATATTTTGATAATGGAATTATATACATAAACGACAAAGTCTGCAATAGAAATAGTGGAAAAATACAGTATATATCATAAAATCAACAAAAATAATAAAAAAGAGACAGTATAATTGTGGTATTTTTACAAGGTGTAATAAGGAAGTATAAAAGTTTATATATAAAACATATAAAAAAAGCAACATTGATAAAAAAGAAGGCAAGAAAAGGGTTGCACATATTTTAATAATAGCTATACTTAATATCATACAGTAATTTAGCTTACTGATAAAAAAGGAGGAAACAAATCATGAAAAAGAAACTTGTAAGTGCACTTTTAAGTGTAGCAATGGTTGCTTCTTTATTAGTTGGTTGTGGTGGAACTACAGCTCCTGCAGAAGAAGCGGCTCCCGCAACAGAAGAAGCAGCAGCTGAAGAAGCAGCTCCTGCAGAAGAAGCAGCTCCTGCTGAAGATGTAACTATCAGCGTTGCAGCTATTGAAACAGCTTATGGTTCTGACATCTGGGCTCAGGTAGCAGAAGCTTTCACAGCTGAAACAGGTATCGCAGTTGATTTAACAACTGACAAAAACTTAGAAGATGTTATCGGACCTTCTATGCAGGGTGGAGAATATCCTGATGTTATTCATTTAGCTACAGGACGTCCTGCAGGTTTAACAGAACAGTTCATTAAGAGCAACATGATCACAGATATTACAGATGTATTATCTATGACAGTTCCCGGTGAAGAAGCAGTAGTTGGTGACAAAATTGCCGGTGGATTCACAG
Organism: Lachnospiraceae bacterium; assembly: GCA_017558205.1. GTDB lineage: Bacteria > Bacillota > Clostridia > Lachnospirales > Lachnospiraceae > SFDP01. The sequence goes on from JAFYWD010000233.1 coordinate 4,649, forward strand.
ATACTTCTTTAACAAACCCTTACGGTGATGGAAAAACTTACTTAGCACCTATGTTCTATTCTCCTTGTGGATTATTCTACAATGCAGGATTATTAGAAGAAAAAGGTTGGGAAGTTCCTACAACTTGGGATGAAATGTGGGAATTAGGTGAAGCAGCAAAGGCTGAAGGTATTGCTTTATTTACATATCCTACAGCAGGTTACTTTGATGCATTCCTTTATGCTTTAATGTACTCTATCGGTGGTCCTGAATTCTTCAACGCTGCTACAACATACGCAGAAGGCGTTTGGGAAACAGAAGAAGCTAAGACATGTTTCGAAATTTTAGGAAAATTAGCTTCCTATACACATGAAATCACACCTGCTCAGGCTAACAACGAAGACTTCACACAGAACCAGCAGTTAGTATTAGATAACAAAGCAATCTTCATGCCTAACGGTACATGGATTGTTGGTGAAATGGCTGAAGCACCCAGAGCAGAAGGATTCAAATGGGGTATGACAGCACTTCCTGCAGTAGAAGCAGGTGGAGCAGGATACAGCTATACATGGTTTGAGCAGGCTTGGATTCCCAGCGGTGCTGAAAACGTTGATGCTGCAAAACAGTTTGTTGCATTCCTTTACAGTGATGTAGCTTGCGAAATCTTCGCAACTGCAGGAGCTATTCAGCCTGTACTTGGTATCGCTGAAAAATTAGAAGGTGACAACGTAATGTTCTACTCTATCTACGATAACGGAGCAAAAGCTGCTATGGGTAACTTTGCAGCATTCACTCCTATCCCTGGTGTAGAAGTTAGCCCTGTATTCTTCGAGCCTATCAACTCTGTAGTAAGTGGTTCTTTAACAGCAGAAGAATGGTTAGCTAATGTATCTGCAGCAAGCGATCAGATGCGTGCAAACTTAATTCAGTAATTCAATAAGTAATTTTATTGACAAATAAATTGACGGCGGGCAGACAAACTTGCCCGCCGCTTTTTTATCATAGGTATAAAAAGGAGCGAAATCATGAGAAAGAGCGGTTCAAGAAATGCTTTTTTAACAATATGTATTGCACCGGCTACGATTCTGTTTTTTATTTTTATGATTGTGCCGACTTTTAACGTATTCCGTATGTCGTTGTTTGAAAAGGGAGCATACTCCCCACAAGAAACTTTTGTAGGGCTGAATAATTTTAAAGTACTTTTTAAGGACATTAATTTTATTCGTTCTATGCAGAATATGATTTTATTGATGGTAATAGTAACTCTCTTTACCTTTGTGTTTGCCATTGTATTTGCTGCAATATTAACACGTGAAAAGATCAAGGGACAAAATACTTTCCGTATCATTTTCTACATACCTAATATTTTATCCATCGTAGTTATTTCCGGTATTTTCTCAGCGATCTACAAACCGGAAAATGGTATGTTAAACAGTATTATCGGTATGTTCAAGGATATGTCCAGCCCCATTCTCTGGAAGGGAGAAAAGCTGGTTATGTTAAGTATTATTATTGCCATGATCTGGCAGGCAATCGGTTACTATATGGTAATGTATATGGCATCTATGTCAGCGGTATCAGAAAGCTTATATGAATCAGCTGGATTAGACGGAGCTACAAAATTCCAGCAATTCTTCATGATTACCATTCCGTTGATTTGGACAAATATCAGAACTACCTTAACCTTCTATATTATTTCAAATATTAATATGGCTTTTCTCTTTGTAAAATCCATGACCTCCGGCGGACCCAACCATGCTTCGGAAGTTGCACTGAACTATATGTACAGTCAGAAGGATGCCGGATTATTTGGTTATAGTATGGCGGTAGGTGTTGTAATCTTCTTATTTTCCTTTGCATTATCTGCAATTGTAAATAAGGTAACAGAACGTGAACCGTTAGAATTCTAAGGAGGGAAAAAACATGCAAGATAAAACAAAATCCGGTGGTGGATTATATAAGTTTTTCATTTATTTTGTACTATGTATGTTGGCAATTACAATTGTAGTGCCGGTGGCATGGGTATTTATGGCCTCCATCAAGGAAAATAAGGAATTCTATGGAAATCCATGGACATTACCGGCAGGATTTTACTGGCAGAACTTCGTAGATGCCTGGAATAAGGCGGCCATGGGTGAGTATATGATTAACTCTGTTATTGTAACAGCGTTATCTATTACTCTTCTTTTAGTAATTGCCTTGCCGGCTGCTTACGGACTTGCCAGATTTAATTTCAGAGGTAAGAAATTTTTAAATACTGCATTTATGGCAGGCTTATTTATTAACGTAAACTATATCGTAGTACCGATCTTTTTAATGTTAAGAGACGGAGATAACTTTATTAAAAAATTAGGAGGCGAGGGCTTCTTATTAAATAATCTTTTGGTATTATCACTGGTGTATGCCTCTACAGCATTACCCTTTACCATTTATTTGTTATCCGGATATTTTGTAACATTGCCACATGATTATGAAGAGGCTGCTTATATTGACGGTGCCGGATTTTTTACCACTATGATTAAGGTAATTTTCCCGATGGCAAAGCCCTCCATTATTACGGTAATTTTATTTAACTTCCTGGCTTTCTGGAATGAGTATATCATTTCAATGACATTAATGAGTTCGGCCAAGGGTCCAAAAACCTTGCCTGTTGGACTTTTAAACTTAATGCAGGCCCAGCAGTCTGCGGCAGAGTACGGTATGATGTATGCCGGACTTGTATTGGTAATGTTACCTACATTGATTCTGTATATGCTTGTACAAAAACAGTTAACAGAAGGTATGACAGTTGGCGGTCTGAAAGGATAAGGGGGTACATATGCAATTTTTTAAAGAAAATCCGGGTGTTAGAATAGCTTTAATATGTATAAGCTTTATTATTGCAATTTTTCTGGTGATTACCGGATGGAAGATGACCGGTCAGATGGCCGGATTAATCAGGATGCTGGTAGGAGTAGCATTTTTATTGGTATCATTAAAAATCTACAATATTACCTTTGAAGATCCTAAGAAAAAGAAATAAATAGTGGGAAGGCTAATTAGAAATGAGCGAACAAGTTAAACGTAGCGGAAGAGTAACTATTCCGACGAATCTAGATGTGGTTCCTGAAACCATTGAAATTTTAAAACGCTGGGGAGCAGATGCCATCCGTGATTGTGACGGTACTGAATTCCCGGAAGAATTAACAAAGGTAGGAGCAAAGATTTACTCTACCTATTACACTACAAGAAAAGACAATGTTTGGGCGAAAGCTAATCCAGATGAGGTTCAGCAGTGCTATATCATGACAGGCTTCCATACAGCTACGGAAGATGCTCTGTCTATTCCCTTAATGAAGGGCATTTCTCCTGAGTTAATGGAAGTTAATACAAGAGATGATATTACCAGATGGTGGGAAGTGGTAGACCGTACTACCGGTGAAGTTGTTTCCTGTGAAAGCTGGAGCTATGATGAGTCATCAGGCTGTGTAGTACTTAAAAATCCTGATAAATTTCATGAATACACAGTGAGCTTTTTAGCATACCTTATTTGGGATCCGGTACATATGTACAACGCAGTAACAAATGACTGGAAGGATTTTGAACATCAGATTACCTTTGATGTACGCCAGTCCAAAACTCATAAATATTCCATGGAAAGACTTCGCAAATTCTGTGAAGAACACCCTTATGTAAACGTAATAAGATACACAACCTTTTTCCATCAGTTTACCTTAATGTTTGATGAACTGAAGAGAGAAAAGTATGTTGACTGGTATGGTTATTCTGCTTCCGTAAGTCCTTATATCCTGGAACAGTTTGAAAAGGAAGTAGGCTATAAATTCCGTCCTGAGTTTATTATTGATCAGGGATACTACAATAACCAGTATCGTATTCCCAGCAAAGAATTTAAGGATTTCCAGGCATTCCAGAGAAGAGAAGTAGCTGCTCTTGCAAAAGAAATGGTAGATATTACTCATGAATGCGGAAAAGAAGCCATGATGTTCCTGGGAGATCACTGGATCGGAACAGAGCCTTTCATGGAAGAGTTTGCTACTATTGGCTTAGACTCTGTAGTAGGAAGTGTTGGAAACGGTTCCACTCTTCGTTTAATTTCCGATATTGAAGGCGTAAAATATACAGAAGGAAGATTTCTTCCTTACTTCTTCCCTGATACCTTCCACGAAGGAGGAGATCCGGTAAAAGAAGCAAAAGAAAACTGGGTAACTGCAAGACGTGCTATTTTAAGAAAGCCCATTGACCGAATCGGTTATGGTGGATATTTAAAGCTGGCTCTTGATTTCCCTGAGTTTATTGATTATGTGGAAAGTGTATGTGATGAGTTCCGTGAGTTGTATGAAAATGCAAAAGGAACAACACCTCATTGCGTAAAGAAGGTAGCCGTATTAAACAGCTGGGGTAAAATCAGAAAATGGGGCTGCCATATGGTACACCATGCTTTATATCAGAAACAGAACTACAGCTATGCCGGAATTATTGAAGCATTATCAGGAGCACCTTTCGATGTTGCCTTTATTTCCTTTGATGATATTTTAAAGGATAAGTCAGTTCTGGCAGATGTAGACGTAATTATCAATGTAGGTGATGCAGATACAGCTCATACAGGTGGTTACTACTGGGAGAATCCTCAGGTAATTGCAGCGATTCGTGAATTTGTATATAACGGCGGCGGATTTATCGGTGTAGGAGAACCTTCCGGACATCAGCATCAGGGTCACTTCCTGCAGCTGGCAAGCCTTATGGGAGTGGAAAAAGAAACCGGCTTTACCTTAAACTATGATAAGTATAATTGGGAAGAGCATCCGGAGCATTTCATCCTGAAGGATACTACGAAAGAAGTAGATTTCGGAGAAGGAAAGAAGAGTATTTTTGCCTACGAAGGAACTGAAATTCTGGTACAGAAAGAAAAAGAAGTTCAGATGGCGGTAAATGAATTCGGTAAAGGAAGAAGCGTTTATATCAGCGGACTTCCTTACAGCTTTGAAAACAGCCGTATTCTTTACAGAAGTATTTTGTGGAGTGCTAACAGTGAGGAAGAGCTGAATAAATGGTTCTCTACCAATTTCAATGTAGAAGTTCATGCTTATGTAAAGAATGGAAAATATTGTGTAGTTAATAATACCTACGAACCACAGGATACCACTGTATATCGTGGAGATGGAAGCAGCTTTGAGCTTCATTTGGAAGCAAATGAAATCAAGTGGTATGAGATTTAAGAAATTGAATAATTAAAGCGGAGGAGAAAAGCTTGCATTATAGAAAGAAGAATCAAAGGAAGTATACAAGGATTTATTTCATCATAGTAACGGTTTTTCTCCTTTTTTTTACTGGTTGCGATCAATGGAAGGAAGAAAGAAAACCAACTATTATTGATGAGGTAAAAGGATATACAGGATATCAGAGAGAGGTAACCAAGGAAGAATATGATCTGTATGCATACTTTGTAAAAAGGGATCAGGCTGCGGAGTTATCACAGGAAGAATTGGAAGAAGCGATTAAAAAATATGCAAGCAGGGTAAATGCTATTTTTTTTCTGGCTAATAAATGGAATCTTTGTGAACCTTTTTCCTACGGTACATTAGAACTTCGGCGTGAGCAGGAGAATGCTGTTCGTAAAGTCAAGCTGGAAAAGGGAGAGCCTATTTATGGTATCCGGCAGTTTACAAAAGAACAGTATTTTCAATATCATCTTGATACAGTAGAAGCTGATCTGCTTACTTATCTGGAAGGAAGGGAAGACGAATATATCCGAAAGAATTCAGCGCTCTATTATGAGAATTATAAAGAGCGTTTTCGTATCAGGGAAGAAGTTACCTATGAAGTTACTATAGAGGGGCAAACAGAGGTTATTACTGCAACACGCTCAGAGCTTAATCTGATGGCTAAAACAGATATGTTTCTGGCAGACTTTTTAGTTTCCGGTGAGGAAGGAGAAGTCTACCGGGACGGAGGAGAAAGAAAAGTAGTAATAACTGAAATAGTATATAATGAAGAAGGCTTTGAAAATAATCAAGAGATTGTCAGAGTAGCCTATATCGACCGGATACTCTATGAAGAAGTGTTGGATATAGTAGCAGAAGACTATCAATTAGTTTATTCATTTGACAAAGAATAAAAAGAAAGGAGAAAAAAATGAAAAGAAAAAATTGGGGAAAACGATTTCTGGCTTTGGGACTGGCCGTAGTACTTGGTATAAGCAATATAATCCCGGGAGTTTCCGGTTCTGCCACGGTACAGGCAAAAGATAGTTATGAAAATAAAAATCTTTTGGTAAATCCCGGTTTTGAAGAGGAACGGGCTTTTGAAGCTGCCAATGGAAATAACCATACCGGTAATTGGTTTAGCTGGAAAGAAAGTGC
>JAFYWD010000234.1 GCA_017558205.1 Lachnospiraceae bacterium
CTGGCTGAAGGAAGTGTGAACAAGATTAAATTAACCAAACGAATTATGTATGGAAGAAATAGCTTCCAATTATTGAAAGCTAAGTTGTTATTAAATGAGTATTACTATAAAATCAACTAAGTTTGGAAAGAACCGTCAAATAGCGAGTACCTTGACTTTTTAAGGTGACTGCTTTCGCAACCACCATGATTTAAGATTTTCGAATTCCTGTTGGAAGATTCTCAGACCAGGGAAGAAGATTTTTTAGGAAGGAGCGATCTTTGTTCTCCATATGCTTTGGCATTTCTTCTAACACGTACTGAATATAATCGTATGGTTTTAAGTTATTCACTTTTGCTGTTTCTACAATACTATAAATGATTGCCGATGCTTTTGCCCCATTTATGGTATCAATCATCTGCCAGTTTTTCTTACCGATACAGAAACCACGAATAGCTCGTTCCGAGGCATTATTATCAATGGGAACCTCTCCATTTTCTAAAAAAACACGGAGATAACGTTCCTGGTTTAACGTATAGCTTATCGCTTCCCCTAATCTATCCTTGGAGGAAACATGCAGTTTTTTCAGGTACACAAAGAAGGCATCCACAAGTGGTTTTACAACCAGTTGTCGTTGCTTCTGTCTTTCCTCAGGGGATAGTTCCTTTAGCTTACCTTCCTCACGATAAATCGCCTGAATCTGTTTCATCAAAAGGTAGCTTTCGGAATCTTTCTGCAGTTTTTTGGGCAGCAGCTTTAAAGCTTCCTCAAACCTGCGTCTGCAGTGAACCCAGCATCCGGCGATAGTGAGATCTTCCTTCTCTTTTTCCAACGTATGGTAGACCTGATAACCATCCGTAACGCAGATCCCACGATAATCCTTAAGAAATTCTCTAGGGTGGGATGCATTTCTGGTAATCTGGCAGTCATACAGGATCACCTGTTTGTCCCGGTATAAATATCCGGAACGATAGACCCACATATAGCTTTTTACACCTGCCTTTCGACCATCCTTATTGATAAGAAATGGAGTTTCATCGGCTTGTATCACCGGACATTCATACAATTCCTTCTTCAGGTAATCGTAAAGAATCGCCAGATATTCTTCGCCCAGACGTATGCACCAGTTTGCCAGATTCTGCCGGGAAATGGCAAGTCCATAGCGGGTAAATTCCTGCTCCAGGCGATATAAAGGAACTGCATTCACATATTTACCATTGATGATAGCGGCAGCCAGGGAGGGGGATACCAGGCTTCCGGGTAGTAATCCCTTGGGATGTTTTGCTTTTACAATAAGATCCTCTTTTTTACTGGCATAAACACCGATATGATGTTCTTCCACAATTACTTTTGCGGGAAGAAACTGATACCTTTTGGAAATGGCATCCGGAAGTTGTTTCCATCCATCCGCACCAAACTGCTCTGTTAATTCTTCCTCTAACATGTAGTGGTCAATACGTTCTACCGGAAGTCCTTCAAGATCTTTTGCTTTTTTTCCTTTTTGTTTTGGTTTTTTTACAACCAAATCTTCCGGTTCTTCAGCGGTAAGATCACATACAGCTTCTGCTTCATTGAAAAATACGATACTGCCATCCACTTCCAGAAAACAAATCTGGTTGGGATCTTCCATTTTTTCGCAGGATCGGCCAAAACGCTCCTGCCTGGAGAGAATCAACTGCTCCAACATCTTCTGCATTTTTTCATTGGATGCAAGAAGTTCCTGCTTAAGAGATTCCATCTGCTCCTGCTGTTGTAAAAACAGAGTGATTACGAAGGAGTGATCCAGGTTATTCAGTTGTTCTTCTGTATATTTTACTGCCATAAAGAACCTCTCTTTCTAAGAAGTATTATAACAGAAACAGCAGATATCTGCCATGTATGGCAGTAGCTGCCTTCGTCAAAATGACGGTGGATAACAGAGGGCAGTACTTAAAAAAATTTCTGTTTTTCTTAAGTATTGCTCTCTGTTATCCACATCAAAAAATGAAGACCGGAGGTTACAAACCATAACCTTTCCGGCATCGGATTTTTATGTGGATAATCAAAAATTTATTATCATAGAAAAAAGTGGAACAGATAGAAACTATTTTTATTTTCTACCATTTGCACAAATCACAGGGCATAACCGGGATACCGTACTTCCTGTATGGGATGTTTGGCGAGAATCTCCATTCCACTCATCAGCATCTGATACTGCTGTGGGGTAAGTTCCATTACTTCCTCTATGGAACGGGGCCATTGAAAGCTGCCATTCTCAATCCTTTTATATAAAAGGAGGAATCCATCTCCTTCCCATAAGAGCCCTTTGATGCGATCCGTTCGTTTCCCACAGAATAAAAATAAAGTATTTTTATCATAAGGATCCAGTTGAAACTGAAATCGAATGATTCTTGCAAGACCATCAATCCCCCGGCGAAGATCCGTAAAACCGGCACAAAGATACACTTTTTTAAATCCGTTCCCTTCCTTAAGCATGATGGACTGCCTCCAGAAGATTCCGTAAAAAGGAAGCCGATGCCAAATCCATGATTTCGATAGAATAAGAACCCTTATTTATAACGGCAGCTATGGTAGAGGAGCTTTCTCCTCTTGCAACCTTTGGTGTACATGACACGGATTCCGGTTCCTTAAGTTCTATAAATGTAGGTGTAACATCTGCCACTGTTAACAGGGCTTCTCTTACTTTACGAAGTCTCCAGTAATAGCTGGCCTTTGTGATTCCTTGACTTTGACACCAATCCTGTATGGTCATGTCCTGAGGACGGTTATTACATTCCCGGATTTGCTCTGCCCACTGATTTAAACGGGTCTGTTGTGCGACTAAACTTGTTTGAGATTTCAAGACTACCTCCTTCTCCAGTCAAAAAAGTTGAGTATTACACTTTTTTGACTCTGTATAATGTTAAGTCTATTATCTCAAATTCAAATATTTTTGAAAGGTACTCGCTATTTGACGTTTACTGTACAAAGGATAATTTCTTAATTTATTTTACAACTATCAATTTCCAGTGTCAATGAATGACGCTTTGAAAGATACCCCTGCCACCTCTAAAATGAAAAAGAAGTTTGCCCTACTTCTACCTAACAAACTTCCTTTATATTCTAAATACATTTTCCGGCAGGTGAGCCATTTTATGAAGATACCCCTGACACGATTTAGATTACCAAGTTCTTCAAACTCAGAAGATACTGAATGGATCTCTGCCGGGAAGATTAATACTACAAACTAAATGTTATCTATTAGATGAAATTGGAATTGTCACACAGTTATTTCAATTTGATTACCCTCAATTCCAATAATGCAACTTTCATAGTAACCATCACCAGTTGTTCGTGGACCACTTATAACATTATATCCGTCACTTTTCATTCTTTCTGTAAGTATATCAACCGCTTCCTCGCTCCCTAAGCTAAATGCAATATGAATAAAACCTGTACGACTTGGTCCTTTTTCATCATCCATCATCTGCGGTTTATTCATAATCTCCAATCTAGCACCATCCTCAAAACTCAAGAAATATGAGCGAAAATCAGTAGTTTTGTTATGATATCCTTCATTTGATTTTGCATTAAAATATTTAGTAAAAAAATCTTTTGCCTTTTCCAAATCATTTACATACATTGCTATATGTTCAATACGCATCATTTACCTCCACAATTTAAGTTCCTATCAGTTGTTTCATTATATCGTATCCCTAATTTCCCCGTCAAATGAACTATTTTTTGTTTTGATACCCCATAGCCAGAGGAATATTACTATATTTTTAGACTACTAAAAGGGCTGAATGCGGATACCCCTGACACCATTTATGTTCCAAAGAAGTCTACCTAAGCAAACTTATTCACTAACTAATAACTTATCTTTGACTCTTGTGATTTTAAACTACCATTCTGTTCTAACTTTATCTCCAACCAATACAAAGGCAACGGCAATATCTCTTCTTCTGGCATACTGCAATTTGAAATCTCGTATTCTTTTGTTTTGATATTATAAATAAAATCACAATATACGTTTTTATCGGGTGACTCAAATCGACCAGTGACCCAATCACCATCCTGTATAAGATTTTTAAAATAGAAATTTATGTACATTTTTCCTCCTGATATTATTTCTACCCCAGATGACATAAAATGACTAAACTACATCACTTTTTCAAACTTAAACATACCTTCATTACCATCACCAATAAAATCATCAGGAGTATCAGGCATAGGATATTTTTCATTGAAGAACTTTGTGATATGGAATCCACAAACATTTACATAGAAATGTAC
>JAFYWD010000235.1 GCA_017558205.1 Lachnospiraceae bacterium
AAGTCCTTTTGAAATAAAAGATAAAAGCCGCCCACGAAGCAGGTAGGAAGTACCCAGTAAATATTGCTGGTAATGGTATAAAGTCCCCAAGTAAGGGATAAAGAGAAAAGGGCATAATATATTACATGATTTTTTTTGTTTACACAGATTTCATACAGCATCAGCAAAGCAATCAGATAAAAGGTAATGGCCATGGTATAGCCTCTTCCCTGGATCGAAAGGCTGTTTACAAGATAAAGGCCGGAATAAAAAGCAACACAGCCAAGACTCAGCAGCCGGTTCATAAATTTATTGCACAGGATATATAGTAAAAGCAGGTTGATCACAGAAGCCAAAAAAGAAATGCCTCTTAAAGAAATATAGGAATTTCCAAAGATATTTAAAAAGGCAGAAACTACGGAAAACATTACATGATTATTAGGAACCGGCCAATGAATGGCGGAGTAAATGGGTCCCTTACTGATAAAAGAATAATAAGTATATAATTCATCATACCAGGGATCTAAGGTAAACATACGCACACCGTAATAAATTGCCATTCCTGAAAGAAAAAGCAGAAATCCCAGGTGGTTTTTTAAGGTACTTAAAAGCTGTTCCTTTTGAAAAGTTTCTGTGTTAAATATAGTCAGTGATTTTAACTGCTTCTTCTGATTCATCTTTTTTCAACCTTTCCTGATCAAAGTGGGTTTCATAGGACATTATACCTCAGTTTCGTTATTTTGTTCCTACCATTTCTTAAAAGCTTTCGGCTCGGTTCAGGCTTAAAGAATAAAAGTTCAACCAGTATCGTTCCAGAAGATAGCTTCCTTCTAACTGAGAGAAAATTCCCTCCTGCTCCCATTCTTTCACCAGATCCTCTCTGGCTTCAAAGCTTCCAAGAAATTTTACGGAATGTCCGTTTTCTAATAATTCTTTGATTTCCTTACTATCAGAAAGGGTACCATAGTCACCGTAAAGAGTTTGAATTAAAGGCTCTGCTTCCTGAAAAAGAAGATAGCTGGGATTAGATACATAGGAGCCTACCACAGCCTGGGGATGATTAAAATTAAAAATCAGAATATCTTCAGGCTTCAGAGTTTCTAAAGCGGTATTGGCAGCTTCCATCTGTACCTGTTTTTGTCCCTCTTCCCAGAAAAAACCTCTGATATTTACAGAACCTACATAAATGGTGAGAAGAAGTGTAAGTAGGGGTAAGAGCTGTCCGCCATATTTAGATAATAAAAAGGCGAAGGTCAGCCAGAATACACCCAGGGTAGGAATCATATAACGATAGACAAAAATAGGAGAAATCAGCAGGGAAAGGGTTACGCCTATCAGAATTACCCCTGCTGTTAAGCCAAAACCGGAAATAATAAAAAACAGATCCTCATCAAAGGTTATCCCTTCCTTCCATTTTTTTAGGAAAAAAATAATAAGAAATAAAAAGGTAACAGCAATCATCAGCCCGGCTAACAGATAGTTCAGAACCGGATAGCCCCCTAAAGGAAGATAAATATATTTGACAGCCCCTAAAAAGGAACGCCAGCTTAAGGGAGGAATCCAGTAGGAGCTGCCTACAGAAGTAAATTGTCTGATAAAAACAGGAAGCCAGGGAAGATAGGAGGCTACAGAAAGAATAACGCAGAGTAACCATTTTCCTTTATTCCTGTTATTGACTATTAGAAAGAACAATAATAGTAAGTATAAAACCACAATGGCAATGCAGGAAAAATACTGGGTATAGGCAGTAAGGATACCACAAAAGAATAAGCCTCCATAGGCAATCCTGCTGTCTGTTTTAAAGACCTGGAGGGAAAAAAGAAAGGCCAACGTAATAAGAAGCAGAGCCAGAGAATACATTCTGATCTCTACGCTATAGGCAGAAAGCTGGGGCATACCAAGAACACAAAAGCTAAAGGTACCGGAACAAAGGGCTCCCGTTTTTTTTCTAAGTACAGTGATAGAAAGCAGCCATAAAAGGGCAAAGGGGAACCAGGAGGCCAGCTTGGCAAACATGATTTCACTAAGAGCCGGAAATAAAAAGGTTCCCAGGGAAACAAAAAGCTTTAAATACCAATAATAAAAAGGAGGGTGCACATCAGCAGCAGTAAGCTGTAAAATTTCTCCATAGGAATGGCGAAGAAATCCTACGGAAAATACTTCATCATACCAAAGATCATTAGAAAAACAAAACAAAAGAATACGAAGCAACAGAAAAAAACTGCCCAGAAGTAAAAAATAACCGGACAGATTTTTTAAACCGGAAAAATTTATCGTTCTTTTTAAGTCTCTTATCTGCATAAAGCTGCTCTTAAAATGCCTCCTTATTAATAACTATTTTTATTATTTTCCCATATTTATTAAAAAATGTAAATAATATCACTGTCGGATGTTTTGCAACCAATCTTATTTTGTGATAGAATAGATTGAATTATTATATATATGATTAAATGGACATACTATGTGCCGGAAAAGAGGTTAAAATGGGATATAAAAATCTGGTTTTTCCAAAGGAAAGTATTTTTTTAGTAACGGGGGGAGCCGGCTTTATTGGCTCTAATCTTTGCGAAGCCATTACAGATATGGGCTATCAGGTGCGCTGCCTGGATAACTTATCTACCGGAAAAATCGAAAATGTAAACCGCTTAAAGGACAGAAAAAATTACACCTTTATAGAAGGTGATATCAGAGATCTTGATACCTGCATGGCAGCCTGTGAGGGAGTGGATTTTGTATTAAATCAGGCAGCCTGGGGGAGTGTGCCAAGAAGTATAGAAATGCCCTTGTTTTATGAAGAAGTAAATATCAGAGGTACCTTAAATATGATGGAGGCGGCCAGACAAAAGGGTGTGAAAAAATTCGTCTATGCCTCCAGCTCCTCGGTATATGGGGATCATCCTGTGTTACCAAAGGTAGAGGGACAGGAAGGAAATCTGCTGTCTCCCTATGCTTTGACGAAAAGGGTGGATGAGGAATATGGGAAGCTGTATAAAAGGCTGTATGGTCTGGATACTTACGGGATGCGTTATTTTAACGTGTTCGGAAGACATCAGGATCCGGACGGAGTGTATGCGGCAGTAATTCCCAAATTTATTAAAATGCTTATCAATGATCAGGTGCCTACTATTAATGGTGACGGAAAACAATCCAGAGACTTTACTTACATTGATAATGTAATAGAGGCTAATCTGAAGGCCTGTCTGGCTCCTTCTGAAGCAGCAGGGGAAGCCTTTAATATTGCCTATGGCGGAAGAGAATATCTGATTGATATTTACTATGACTTATGTAAAGCACTGGGAAAAGAAATTACACCGAATTTCGGACCGGACAGGGCAGGAGATATCAAGCATTCCAATGCAGACATCAGTAAGGCAAGGAGACTTCTTGGCTATGATCCGGAATATGATTTTGCCAAAGGAATTGCTCTGGCCATTGAATGGTATAAGGAAAATTTATAAAGACAGTAAAAGTTTTATAATGGGAGAAGAAAGTGAAAAGAGTTGTTCATATTGTGGGAGCCATGGCTCCCGGCGGATTTGAAAATTTTATTATGAATATTTATCGTAAGATGGATAGAAGTAAGCTTCAATTTGATTTTATAGTCCACAAAAAAAAGGATAATGCTTATGATGAAGAAATTGAAGCCTTAGGCGGAAGACTCTTTTATGTAACAAGAAAAGGAAAAAATCCCATTAAAAATTTTTTGGAAATACGGAAGGTAATTAAGGAGAATCATCTGTCTATCGTATGTCGCCATTCGGATAGTGCTTTTACGGTGGTGGATCTGCTGGCAGCACGAATGGGGGGAGCAAAAAAGGTGATTATGCATTCCCATTCCACAACAACGGGAAGAATAGGAATCCATAAGTTTTTTCGAACCTGGATGGGACTTGTACCCACACACCGGTTTGCCTGCTCCAAAGCGGCAGGAAGCTGGATGTTTGGTAAGCGGGATTATACCTTTGTACCAAATGCCATTGATACCTGCGGGTATCTTTATCAGCCGAAGCTGAGAGAAGAGATGAGAGTTCAGTGGCAGGCAGAGAATAAAAATGTATATGGTCATGTGGGAAATTTTGTGTATGCCAAAAATCATATTTTTTTGCTGGAAGTATTTAAAAAAATTACCCTGAAGGATGAAAATGCAATTCTTTTTCTGGTAGGAGACGGGGAGCTGCGTGAGGAAATTGAAGAAAAGATCAGGCGGCTGGAGCTTAGAGATAAGGTAATTTTAACGGGCAGAAGAAAAGATGTGGTAAGTTTTCTGCAGATGTTCGATCTTCTGCTGTTTCCTTCTGTATATGAGGGCCTTCCGGTATCTTTAGTAGAGGCACAATGCAGTGGCTTACACTGTCTGATGTCAGACAGTATTACAGAAGAAATTCTTTTAACAGATTGTATCAGGCAAATGAGCCTGAAAGAAAGTAGTGAACGATGGGCAGATACGGCTCAAAGACTGCTGGAGGAAGGAAAGCAGACAGAACGTTATTCCAGACAGGAAGAAATCATAGCGGCGGGCTATGGAATTGAGGAACTGGTAAAGTTTTATGAGGAGATTTAGCCCCCGGTTAGCACAGACACAAGTATGTTCCGGAAATGGCGTAAGAATAGAATAGGAGTTTTGAATGAAGATAGCTGTACGTTTAGATGATATTACTCCTGATATGAACTGGGAGAATTTCCGGCGGCTGGAAAAGCTTCTGGATCAATACAAAATTGCTCCTTTAATAGGAATTGTACCGGATAATCAGGATAGTAATTTAAAGAAAGATGCTGTGACAGCAGATTTTAATTTACAGATAAAAAAATGGGAAGATAAGGAATGGACTTTTGCCATGCACGGCTGGAGACATCTTTATACCACTAAAAAGGGTGGCGTTTTTCCACTGAACAGTTTTTCGGAATTTGCCGGAGTTCCCATAGAGCGGCAAAGGGAAATGCTTTGTGACGGAAAAAAGAAATTCCTGGAAATGGGCATCATTCCTCAAATATTTATGGCCCCCGGTCATAGCTTTGATAAAAATACCCTGAGGGTTTTAAAAGAACTTGGTTTTCAATATATTACAGATGGTTTTGGGATAAGGCCCTACCGGTGGCAGGGACTAAAATTTTTGCCCATAGCCTTTCAAAAAAACAAGGATATAGAAAAAAAGGAGGGCTATACAACCCTGGTATTTCATACCAATACCATGAAGGAACAGGATTTTACAGCCTTTGAAAAAGTACTGGAAAAGCATCAAAAGGACTTTATTTCCTTTAAGGAATATTTGGAGGTTTCTGCCATCAGACAGACCCTTGTAGGAAGAATTAGGGAATATGGAATGGCTACCCTTAAACGGTTGCTGGTTAAAATCTATACCATGAGAAGATAAAGAGGTACTGTATGGAGCATCCGATGATCGTACTGCATGTAGTAGGAAAATTGAATAGAGGCGGTGCAGAAAGCAGAATCATGGATTTGTACCGCAATATTGACAGAGAAAAAGTACAGTTTTATTTTTGTCAGCATACAAAGGAGCGCTGTGCCTTTGAAGAGGAAATTGAACAGCTGGGAGGAAAGATTTTTCGTATTCCCCGCTTTACGGTTAAAAATTATTTTGCCTATAAAAGGGCATGGAAGGAGCTGTTTTTAAAGAATCCGGAAATCAGGGCAGTACATGGTCACATGACCAGTACAGCGTCCATTTATCTTCCCATCGCAAAAAAGTCAGGAATACCAATGACCATTGCCCATGCCAGAAGTGCAGGGGTGGATCCGGGAATCAAGGGTAAGATAACAAGGCTTTTAAGAAGAAACTTATATCAACGCTGTGATTACCGATTTACCTGTTCTCAGCTGGCAGGAGAGGCAGTATTCGGAGACCAGAAAAAAGCAGAGAAAAAAGCTGTCATGATTCCCAATGCCATTGAAGTAGAAAAATTCGCATTTGATGAAAATATGCGAAACAGGATTCGCAAAGAGTTGGGAGTAGCAGATAAATTTATTATAGGTCATGTGGGAAGATTTTCTCATATGAAAAATCATAAATACATGCTTCAGATTTTAGAGGAATGTATCAGACTGGAGAAAGAAAAGAAGCTTCCTGAGACAATATTAATGTTTTTGGGAGAGGGGGAGCTGCAGGAAGAAATCCGGGAACAGGCAGTGGCCATGGGGCTGTCTTCCAGGGTAATGTTTATGGGAAATCAAAAAGAGGTCTGGCAATATTATCAGGCTATGGATTATTTTTTATTACCCTCCTTTTATGAAGGCTTACCGGGAACAGCCATTGAAGCCCAGGCCAGTGGCTTGCCGGGAATCCTGTCGGATACAGTGACAGGAGAGGCTGTCATTACAGAACTGCTTCAAAGGAGAAGTATTAAAGAGAAGCCTTCCCTTTGGGCAAGGGAAATTTTGGAAAAATCCAGAAAAGCTTATGATCGCAGCAGCTACGCAGAAATAGTAAAGGAAGCAGCCTTTGATGTAAAAGAACAGGCGAAAAGACTGCAGACCTTTTATCTGTCAGGAAACCTGGAAGAGTGCTAGGGATACAAATACAACAGGAAGCTGAAGGCTTACCTGTTACAACAGGAAGTCAAAGGGTAAACTGATAGGAAAAGACCGAAAGGAAGACCGGATGGGAAAGCAAATTAAAAAAATCATGTTTCATCTGAATAGTCTTGGAAAAGGCGGGGCAGAAAGAGTGGTCAGCCTTTTGGCCAATGAATTTGTGGAAAAAGACATAGAGGTTGTGATTGCCACGGAATGGTATTCAGAGGAAGAGTACGAATTAAAGCCACGGGTAAGAAGAATTCATGCAGGACTTTCTGAAAGGGACGAGGAAGCCACAAGAATAGGAAAACAATGGATCAGAATCCGAAATCTAAGAAAGATTATGAAACAGGAAAGACCGGAGGTTGTGCTCTCCTTTTGTATCAAAGCCAATTACAGGGCTATGATGGCAGCTACAGGAACAGGAATTCCGGTAATTGTATCTGTCCGTAATGATCCCAAGACGGACTATGTGGGAAAAATCAATGGAATTATGAATAAGTTTTTTATGAACCGGGCAGCAGGCTGTGTATTCCAGACACAGGAGGCAAAGGAGTTTTTTGATCAGACTCTGCAGAAAAAATCAACGATTATCTGTAATCCGGTGAATGAAAAATACTTAAAGGCAGAAAGAAAAGCACCACAGAAAAAGATCGTCTGTGTGGGACGACTGGTAGCCCAGAAAAATCAAATGCTGTTGGTGAAGGCTTTTGAAAAAATATTAGAAAAGTATCCGGAATATCAGCTCTATTTTTATGGAGACGGCAGTGATGACGAGTGTAAGGAAGAGCTGATACGTTATGTAAAGGGAAAGGAAAATTTGCAAGGTTATATTCACTTTATGGGACTTAGCAGTACCTTGGAGAAGGATATGGCAGATGCAGCCATGTTTGTCCTGCCCTCTAATTATGAAGGAATGCCAAATGCTTTAATGGAGGCTATGGCATTGGGACTGCCGGTAATCAGTACGGACTGTCCCTGTGGAGGCAGCAGATATTGGATTATTCCCGGTATTACAGGCCAGCTGGTACCGGTAAAAGATAGGGATGCCATGGCGCAGGCCATGGAGTATTATGTTCGTTTTCCGAAGGAGGCAGAAGCCATGGGCAGGAAAGCAAAAGAACGTTTGGAAGAAGCAACAATTGATAAGATTGTTGCACAGTGGATGGCATATATTGAACAAACATTAAGTTAATAGCCGGCAGCAGAAAGAAAGACCGGGCTGTTGCGGCAGAGGGAAAGGCAAGGAAAGCATGTGTGGTATTTGTGGTTTTTACAGTAAAAAAGATATTTCCGTAGACAAACTTACAGAAATGAATCATACCTTGTACCATAGAGGGCCTGACGATAGTGGCGTTGAAATTTATCCGGGGAAAAAAGGATATCAGATAGGGCTGGCACAAAGACGTTTATCTATTCTGGATTTATCTCCCCTGGGACATCAGCCTATGCATTCTGCAGACGGGAGAGTAAGCATTGCTTATAATGGTGAAATCTATAATTTCAGACAGTTAAAAAAAGAGCTGAAGGATTATCCCTTTCAATCTCATTGTGATACAGAAGTGATTTTAGCAGCCTATTTAAAATGGGGAATCTCCTGTGTAGAGCATTTTAACGGAATGTTTGCCATCGCCTTATACGACAGAGCAGAAGACAGCCTTTTTCTGGTAAGAGACCGTATGGGAAAGAAACCACTGTATTATCTTGAGGAAGCCGACAATCTGGTCTTTGCCTCCGAGCTGAAGCCCATTATGAAGTATGATGGCTTTCAAAAGAACATAAGGCAGGAATTACTAAATTGTTACCTGGTGCATCAGTATCTGAATGCTCCGGATACGATTTTTGAAAATGTATATAAATTAGAGCCCGGTGCCATTCTTCAGTTTTCTCAAGGGAAAAAAAGAATATGGAAATATTGGGATGTGGCTGAAAAATACAGGGAGAAAAGAGGAACATTTAAAGGTTCCTTTGATGAGGCCAAGGAAGAATTAAGACAAATCCTAGAAGCTTCCGTAGAGATGAGAATGATATCAGATGTTCCTCTGGGTACTTTTTTAAGTGGTGGTTACGACTCTTCACTAATTACAGCCATCGCACAAAAGAAAAGTGAAACGCCCGTGAAAACCTTTTCCATCGGTTTTGAAGAAAAATCCTATAACGAAGCCGTTTATGCCAAGGAAATTGCACAATATTTGGGAACCGACCATACGGAGCTGTATATCTCGGAAAAGGATATGTTTCAGCAGATTGATGATTTAACAAAATATTATGATGAGCCCTTTGCAGACAGCTCTCAAATTCCTTCCATGCTGGTGGCAGGGCTGGCAAAGGAAAAGGTTACGGTAGCCCTTTCCGGAGATGGAGGAGATGAGTTATTCTGCGGATACAATAATTATAAAATGCTGGCAGATATGCAAAAGCTGGATTTACTGGCAGGAGCGGTATACGGTATCTGTAAGCTTCCCGGATTAAAGCAAATGAAGCTGATGGAAAAGCTGCCGGCAAAGGTACAGATTGTTGCGGGAAATCGTGAAGGTCAGTACCGGGTACAGCCCTTTGAAGCCAATAAAAGTAAAGTAGCAGAGAAATTGCTACAGAAGGATCAGCTTTCTTATTATTTTAAAGAAGAGCTTAAGTATCAGGAGGAACACTGGCAAATCAGAAGAATACTTCTTGATATGGATACCTATTTACCGGGAGATATTCTTTGTAAGGTAGACAGAGCAAGTATGAAGTACTCTCTGGAAACAAGATGTCCCATTCTTGATAAGGAGGTAGTAGAATTTTCTTATTCCTTACCTCACTCTTACAAATATGAAAAAGGAAATAAAAAAAGAATATTGAAGGCGTTGGCCTATGATTTTATTCCTGAGAAAATGCTGGAGAGACCTAAGGTGGGATTTTCCGTTCCTTTGGACAAGTGGTTAAGAGGGCCTCTAAAGGATCAGCTGTTAGCTTATTGCAGTCCGGAATTTTTACGGAAACAAAATCTTTTTCGCCAGGAAGAAGTAGAAAAATTTATGAAGCATTATTTGGAAACAGGAGATGGAGGAAGAGGTACGGGAGAAAATTATTCCCGTATGGTATGGGCCTATTTTGTATTTCAGAAATGGTATCAGGACTATATAGGATAAACATATGAACTCAAAAAAAGTAGTTTTTTATATCAGCAGCTTAGCCAAGGGCGGTGCCCAGCGGGTAATTCTTAATTTGACGGAAAGCTTATTAAGTAAGGGTTACCGGGTGGTATTGGTGACCACTTCTCAGGTGGAAAATGAATATGAGCTGCCACAAAAAGCAAAAAGAATTATTTCTGATATTCAGGGAAATGAAATTTCATCAGGAAGAATCAGAAATCTGAGAAATCGTTTCAAAAAGCTTCGAAATATTTGGAAAAAAGAACAACCGGATATTATTATCTCCTTTATTGGCAAAAATAATTTTATGGCTATTCTTACTGCTTTGGGATTAAAAATTCCTGTGCTGGTTTCCGTACGGGGAGAGCCGAGGGAAGAGTACTATAATGGTTTCTTAAGATTTTTGGCCAGATATTTGTTCAGACTGGCCGCCGGGATTATTTTGCAGACAAATCAAAGTAAAGACTTTTTTCCAAAGAAAACCCTGGAAAAAGCAGTGGTACTTCCCAATCCTTTAAATCCTGTTTTCCTGGAGGAGCTCTCAGAAAAACCAAAAGAAAAGAAAATAGTTCTGGTAGGAAGAATTGACGGCAATAAAAATCCAAAGCTGGCAGTTGAGGCCTTTTCACGGATTTATACAAACTTTCCGGAATACAGAATGGAAATCTGGGGAGAGGGAGAAGATTTTCAGAAGGTTTCAGATTTTATAAAAGAATTAGGTATGGAAGACAGGATTAAGCTTTGCGGTGCTACAAACAGAGTAAAAGAGAAGCTGGAAACAGCAGAGCTTTATATTTTGCCGTCGAATACAGAGGGGATGCCCAATTCCCTGATGGAAGCCATGGCTTTGGGGATTGCGGTAATTAGTACTGATTGTCCCTGTGGTGGCCCGGCAGAGCTGATTACCTCCGGAGAAGACGGTATTTTGGTGCCGGTAAAGGATGTCGAGGCGATGGCAAAGGCTATGGAAGATGTACTTAATAAACGGGAGTTCAGAGAACAATTAGGAATAAATGCATTGAAAATCAGGGAGCGACTTCATCCTGATAAGGTAAATGCAGCATGGGAGGAATACCTTTCCTCCTTTATCAGGTAATCAGCATAATAAGAATAAAGAGGAGTAAGATATGTGCGGAATCGCAGGCTTATGTAACTGGGAAGGAAATATTGCCGGAAGTATAGAAAAAATGAATCAGAGAATGCTCCACAGAGGACCGGATGGGGGAGGAGCCTTTGTAGAAGAAGACGGTAGTGTGGCCTTGGGACACCGGAGACTGTCTATTGTAGACTTGTCTGAAAGCGGTACACAGCCCATGACCTCTCACAGTAAAAGATTTATCATGGTCTTTAATGGAGAAATTTATAACCATAGAGAGCTAAGGGATAAGCTGTTAAAGGAAAAAAGGGTTTCTGCCTTTCGGGGAACTTCGGATACGGAGGTTCTTTTAGAGCTGTTTGAGAATTACGGTGTTCGGGAAGGAATTGCTCTTTGTAAGGGAATGTTTGCCATAGCTCTTTATGACAGGAAAAATAAGGAGCTTCATTTGCTCCGTGACAGAGTAGGAGAAAAGCCTCTTTATTACGGAAGGGTAGCAGGGAAATTCGTGTTTGCTTCAGAGCTGGGCTGTCTGGAGGTTTTGGAGGGATTTGCCAATCCTATCGAAGAAAAGGTACTTCCTATTTATTTTATTCACGGCTATATTCCGGCTCCTTATTCCATTTATCAGGGGATTTATAAGCTGGAGCCGGGAAGTATGTTAACCATAAAGGCACCCTATGAAGAATATGAGATTTCAACTTATTGGTCCATGAAGGAAGTGGCGAAAAGAGGAGAGAAAAATCAGTTCAAGGGAAGTGAAGAGGAAGCCACCCGGGAATTGGAAGGGCTTTTAAAAGATGCTATTTCCGGACAAATGGTAGCAGATGTTCCGGTAGGGGCTTTTTTATCCTCCGGGATCGATAGCAGTACCATTGTGGCTCTGATGCAGTCCTTAAGCAGTAAAAAGGTAAAAAGCTTTACCATCGGCATGGAGGATCCTAAGTATAATGAAGCTGACGTGGCAATGAAGATTGCAGAGCATTTGGGAACCGAGCATACAGAGCTGTATATTACGGAGGAGGATGCCAAGAATGTTATTCCCAAGTTATCCTACATGTATTCAGAGCCTTTTGCAGACAGCTCCCAGATTCCTACCTATCTGGTAAGTAAGATGACAAAGGAGCATGTAACCGTATCCTTAAGCGGAGACGGTGGGGATGAGCTGTTTTGTGGTTATATGACTTATAACTCCATTGACAGAATCTGGGAGAAAATGAAAGGAATTCCCTATCCGGTAAGAAAACTGGCCAGCGCCCTGGTATTAAAGGCACCTGTAAGGCTTGGGAAAATTGCTTCCACAAAGGCGATGCTGCTGGGAGCGAAAGGACCGGAGGAGCTTTATGAGCTTTCCAATGAAGAGGAGCCCTTAGCAAAAAAAATCACTAGGGAAAAAGTGATGCTTCCCTTTAAATATACGGAATGCGAACCCAGTTATTTGGACAATACAAGACATAATATTATGCTGATGGATCTGAAAATGTATCATCCGGATGATATTCTGGTTAAGGTTGATCGTGCCGGAATGGCAGTTTCCTTAGAATCCAGAATTCCCATGCTGGACAAGGATGTGGTGGAGTTTGCCTGGACCCTGCCTTTGGAGTATAAGTATCAGGAAGGAATTACCAAAAAGGTTTTAAGAAATATATTATATCAATATGTTCCCAAGGAGCTGATGGATCTTCCGAAGAGAGGCTTTGCCATTCCCATTTCCAAATGGTTGAAGGAACCTCGACTGAAGGCCTGGGCGGAAGCCCTGATTGACAGGAAAACCTTGGAACAGCAGGGGGTACTTGATCCTCAGATTGTATGGGATATTTGGGAGGATTATATCCAAAGGGGACAGTGGAGAATTCAAATCTGGTATATCCTGATGTTCCAGCAATGGATGTGTGAAAGGAAGTTCAGATAGTTCGTACGCAGATTAGATTCAGAACAGATAAGGAAAGAAGTCAGAAGAAAGATGAAGAAAAAACATATATTATCAGTAATTGTCAGTATTTTCAATATCGCCCCTTATTTGGAGAGAGCCATTGAATCTATTTGCGGACAAACCTATCATAGTCTTGAAATCATCCTTGTAGATGACGGTTCTACCGATGAAAGCGGAAGTATCTGTGATCAGTGGGCCGAAAAAGATGCCAGAATCCGTGTACTTCATAAGAAAAATGGGGGGCTGTCCTCCGCAAGAAATGCAGGCATTGAAATCGCTACAGGAGAATACCTTGCTTTTGTGGATGGGGATGACTGGATAGAGCCCTGTATGTATGAGAGGATGATAAGCTGTCTGGAACAAAAAGAGGCTCAGCTGGCGATCTGTAATTATAAAGAGATTACAAAGGACGGTATTTTAGACAGCAGTGAAGAAAAGGTAACAGTATTTGAAAAAGAGGAAGCTCTTGAGGCTTTTGTAAAGGAAGAGGAAAGCTACCGGATTCAGAATGCTGCCTGGAATAAGCTATATAAAAGAAGTCTGTTGGGAGAGCTACGTTTTCCGGAGGGAAAGCTGTTTGAGGATATTGTTTTTACTACAAAGCTGATTGCAAAAAGTGAGAGAACGGTCTATTTACATGAATGCTTTTATAATTATGTTTGTGATCGTAGTGACAGTATTATGAACAGTGTTCAGGCAGAGCGTATTTTGAAAGACCAGGTAGAGGCCTACAGGGAAAAAGGAAGCTTTCTCAATACGGAAAAATACCGGAAGTATTATCACTGGCATCAGTATTTCTTTCTTAAAAGAATGCTGCTCCATTATCTGAGAATTTACAAAGAAAGACCGGAAGGTTATCAGGAATACTTAAAACAGCTGAAAAAAATCATTCAGAATGGATATTCTTCCAAAACCTATGAAAATAAGCCCAAGGGAGACCGATTAAGGATACGTCTGTTTCTCCTGTCACCGGTCTTATTTTTAGGCTTTACCAAGATAAATGAAAGCTGGATTCTTCCCTATAAAGAGCTAAAGGCCTCTGAAAAGGAGGAATTAGTAGTGATACAGCTTTCCGGAGGTCTGGGAAATCAGATGTTC
Source organism: Lachnospiraceae bacterium (assembly GCA_017558205.1). Lineage (GTDB taxonomy): Bacteria > Bacillota > Clostridia > Lachnospirales > Lachnospiraceae > SFDP01. The sequence goes on from JAFYWD010000235.1 coordinate 13,776, forward strand.
CAGTACGCTTTGTATCTGCAGCTGAAATCACTTGGCCGAAAAGTGAAAATAGATGATGTAACAGAATACCGGACAAAGGATGCCAGACCTGTAAGGTTAGATGTTTTTGGCATTACCTATGATAAGCCCACAAAACAGGAAATGAGAAATCTTACGGATTCCTCTCCGGATCTGATGTCAAAAATACGAAGAAAGCTTACCGGAAGAAGAACAAAGGAATATAGAGAAAAGGATGTCAATTTTGATCCTGCAGTGTGGGAGAAGAAACGGGCTTATCTGACCGGCTGCTGGCAAAGTGAAAAATACTTTTCATCCTCTGCAGCCGGAGTAAAAAAAGCCTTTACCTTTCCGGTGTTTGATTTATCAGAGCAGATGAAAGCTTATGTAAAGGCCATAAATGAAAGCAATTCTGTCTGTGTTCATATCAGACGGGGAGATTATCTTCAGGTAAGTGAGGTCTATGGAGGAATCTGTACGGAAGAATATTATGCAGCAGCCATGGAAAAGATGAAACAAGCTTATCCGGACTGTCATTTTTTCCTGTTTACCAATGATGCCAAGTGGGTAAAGGAAAATTACAAGGCCCGGAATATTACGGTAGTAGAGGGAAATGATGAGGATAAGGGATATCTGGACCTTTACCTTATGACCTTATGTCGTCATTTTATTCTGGCCAACAGCAGCTTCAGCTGGTGGGCAGCTTATCTGGGAGAGTATAAGGATAAAATTATTATCGCGCCGGACAGATGGGCAAACAATAAGGATTATAGGGATATTTACACCCCGGATATGCAACGACTGCCGTCGTGATTATACTATTCATAGGGAAGCCGAAGGTTGAACTGTGTTACTGTTCACAGGCAAGCCAGTGAACGTAACGCCGTCATACATTGAAAACAATAGGAATAAATGATAAGATGGTAGAAAAGTAAGAGAGGAGTGATATTTATGCCACAGTTAAAAAGCGAGGGATTTACCATAGAGGATATCTATCAATTACCGGAAGGACAACGGGTAGAGCTGATTGATGGTGTAGCATATAATATGGCACCCCCCGGAAGAATTCATCAGAAACTGATTAGTAATTTTACCAGAATTATAGGTAATTATATAGAAAATAACAGAGGTGACTGTGAGGTTTATCCGGCACCCTTTGCTGTGTTTGTTACAGCAGATGATAAAAATTATGTAGAACCTGATATCAGTGTAATTTGCGATCCTTTAAAATTAAATGAAAAGGGATGCTATGGTGCACCGGATTTAATTATTGAAGTAGTTTCTGAAAGCAGTCGAAAAATGGATTATGCTACAAAAATGAACTTATATTCTAATGCCGGTGTCAGAGAGTACTGGATTGTGGATCCCCAAAAAGAGAGGACTACAGTATATCGGTTTGAAGAGGATATGGCACCCATTATTGTTCCTTTCTCTCAGGATCTGACAGCGGGAATTTATAAGGACTTAAAAATAAAAGTATCGGAATTAAGATAGGAAAGAGAAATTCATGATAGATATTATCAGAAAGCTATTTAGTATATTAAGTAAACGGCAAAAAAGAAGTGTGGCAGGACTTGGAGTAATGATTCTTATTGGAGCTTTACTGGAAACAGTGGGAGTATCCATGATTGTTCCTCTTGCCCAGGCTATTCTGGATGCAGAAGCATTGGCAGAAAATCAATATGTAGTTATGGTGCGAAGGATGCTTGGACTGGATAATATGAGCCAGTTTGTAATCCTATTATTATTATCTGTAATTGCTGTATTTATCATAAAAAATGCTTATCTTTTGCTGATGAATTATGTGCAGGCCAGGTTTGTTAATAAAAATCAATTTTTAACGGTAAGCTATATGATGGACGAATATTTAAATCGTCCCTATGAGTTTTACCTGAATGCTGATATTCCTACAGTTTTCAGAACGCTGGACAGTGATATTCCCAAGGTATTTATTGTATTAATGGATTTTATTCAGTTAATGACAGAGGTGGTGGTTTCCCTTTGTCTCTGCGTGGTGGTTCTTATCGTGGATCCCGTGATGACCTTAATGATCGGAGCGATTCTACTGGGAATGACAGTTTTAATTATTGGAATTTTAAAACCCAGATTGAACAGGTTAGGTCAGGAAAACCAGGAAATACAGGCAAGAATGGGAAAATGGAGAAACCAGTCCATTTTTGGAATTAAAGAGGTTAAGGTACTTCATAAGGAAAGCTTCTTTGTTGAGAATTATTCCGTATATGCCAAAAACGGAGCTGACTTAAACAGTAAATATACCGTATTTAATAATATGCCCAGACTATTAATTGAAACCATCTGTATTGCAGGCTTGTTGGGATATCTGGTGGTATGTCTTCTGACAGGCCAGGAGCTGGCGGGTCTGGCACCGAAAATCAGTGCCTTTGCGGTAGCGGCAGTAAGACTGATGCCAAGTGTTAACCGTATTAATACCCATGTGACCAACATTGCTTTCTTTGGTCCCAGTGTACATTTTGTCTATGACAATATTGATTTTAAGGATTATAAGGAAGAACGTAAGGTCAGCACCCGTAGAGTGGAAGCCGGAAAGCCCATTGAAGTAAAGGAAGAGATTGCTCTGGAAAAAATTACTTACGCTTATCCTAATACAGAGAAGCTGATTCTGGATCAGGCGGATATGGTAATTCCGGTAGGAAAAAGTGTGGGTATTATAGGACCTTCAGGTGCGGGAAAAACAACGGCAGTAGATATTTTAATGGGTCTTTTGAAGCTGCAGGGAGGAAGAATCACCTGTGGCGGAAGAGATATTATGGAAAATTACGGCTCCTGGTTAAGCCATATTGGCTATATAGCCCAGAATATTTATCTTACAGATGATCCCATAAGAGATAACGTGGCTTTTGGAGTAGCTCCCAAGGATATTGATGATCAGAGAGTATGGGAGGTACTGGAGGAAGCACAGCTGAAGGAGTTCGTAGAAAGCCTGCCGGAGGGTCTTTATACCTCGGTAGGAGAAAGAGGAGTACGTATTTCCGGTGGTCAGAGACAGAGACTTGGTATTGCCAGAGCCTTATATCATAATCCTGAAATTTTAGTTTTCGATGAAGCAACCTCCGCACTGGATACAGATACGGAAACTGCCATCATGGAAGCTATTGATAAATTCCATGGCAGAAAAACCATGATTATTATAGCCCATAGA
>JAFYWD010000236.1 GCA_017558205.1 Lachnospiraceae bacterium
AATGATCACTAATTAATTCACAGTCCATTTCGTATAAATTATAAATGATTTTTTTCAAAACAAGATTTAAATTCTGAGTTAAATCGGAGAGCTGTAAATCGATTCGCTGATATTTATCATGATGAATAATGGTCTGATCCACCATCATAATATGAGTGGTAAGCCAGCCCGTGCATACACCCAGGAAATGTCTGATAGAATCCACACTGTAATCACTTTCCTCCAAATCCCTTTGCAGGGCAGGAAGTACATTGTTTTTCAAATCATCATGCATCCCTTTATGTCTTTGAAACTCCGGGTAAGAAGTATCCAGCATAAACTGTTCTTCCCGCATGAAATGCTGATTGGTATAAGAAATGAGGAATTTTAATCCTTCCTTTGCTGCGTATTTTACTTTTTCTTCCTGGTCATCCTGGGCCAGGTACATAATTTTACTGATAATAGAAAATAAACGCTGATGATCCTTATCAATGTCGCTATTCCCTAAATTTAAACTTTCGTCCCATTGAAAAGAAGCTTTGTAACTCATAAAAAACCTCCCGGATTTTAATCATAATGGTAATAAATTCTGATAATAAAATTAATATAACATGATTCTTCAAAATATTCAAAGAATAAAAGAGAAAAATGGTAAAAAACAGCAAGGGATAATTCTTTACAAGATAACAAAAATATGTTAATCTTTGTAGGACATTGTATTAAAATATATGTCGTAAAATAGTGTCTGAAACAGACAAAAAATGGAGGTAAAAGATGAAAAAGAAATTATTGTCTATGCTGTTAGCAGCAGCAATGACGGTGTCTTTAGTTGCCTGCGGCACAGCGCCACAGGAAAAAACTGAAAGCAGCACTGCTTCTGAAGCATCAACTGAAGAAGTGGCTGAGGAAACTGCTGAAAGTCGTCCTAACCGTTTGATTTACGGTTCAACAACTGAAATCAGTGGTGATTTAGGAAATGCGTGGTGGACGAACAATGCCACTGATAAGAAAATCCGTGATCTGATTAATGACTATAATGTTATTACCTTTGATCAGGGAGGTGCGATGCTGGTAAACTCTGCTGTTGTAGACGGAGAGATTGAAAGTGTTGAAAATGAAGATGGTTCCAAAACCTTTACCGTTAAAATTAAGGAAGGTTTGACCTACAACAATGGAGAAGCTATTACTGCTGCTGATTATGTGGCTTATGCGTTAGTAGCATATTCTCCTGCTACCCTTGAGGCAGCAGCCGGAGTAGTAGCGGATAGTGTGGTTGGTGCCCAGGCTTATCAGAATGGAGAAAGTAATGTAATCAGTGGACTTCGTCTGATTGACGATTACACTTATTCCATTACTATTGTACCGGAATATCTTCCTTACTTCTATGAGTTAAGCTTTGTGGATCTTGCACCTTTATATCTTCCTATGTATTCTCCCAATGCTACTTTAGTGGTTAAGGATGATGGAGAAGGGGTATACTTAGATGGAGGAGAGCTGAATGCAGATGATGTTAATGCCAGCCGTTTCATCTATGAAGGTCGTGTTTCTGCAGGTCCTTACCAGATTAAAAAATTAGATACCGGTACTCTCCAGGCTGAGCTTGTTCTTAACCCCAACTATGTAGGTAACTTTGAGGGACAGATGCCAAGTATCGAGACTCTTGTTATTGTAAAGACAGAATCTGCAACAGCAATTGACTCCTTAAAGACAGGGGCTGTAGATATTCTTGATACTTTAACTGATGGTAATCTTGAGATTAACCCGGCACTGGATTTAGTAGATCAGGGTGGCTTTACTTACGTAGATTTTGAACGTAACGGATATGGAAAATTACAGTTTGCCTGTGACTTTGGTCCTACTCAGTTCCCGGCAGTTCGCCAGGCAGTTGCTTATTTATTAGATCGTAATGAATTCGCAAACCAGTTCTGTGCAGGATATGGTTCTGTAGTAGATGGCCCTTACGGTTTATGTATGTGGATGTATCAGGATTCTCAGGAATTCTTTGCAGATAATATTGATTCCTACTCCTATGACCCTGCAAAGGCTGTAGAGTTATTAGAAGCTGATGGATGGGTATTAAATGCAGATGGTACAGAGTATTCAGGTACAGGAACACGTTACAAAGAAGTAACAAAAGAAGAGGCAGGAACCTATGCTCTTAATGTTACTTTACCGGATGGACGTATTTTAATGCCTCTTCATATTATGTGGTCTTCCTCTGAAGACAATCCGGTATCTGAGCTTCTTGTAGTTATGCTGGCTAACGGACAGCAGACTGCTGATGCCGGTATGGTAATTGAGCAGACAGTAATGTCCTTTACTGATTTATTAAATTATATGTACCGTGATGCTTCTGTAGATGCGAAGTATGGTGTTCCTACTTATGGAATGTTTAATCTTGCTACTGGTTTCACTCAGTTGTACGATCAGTCATATACCTACAATATGGAAGAAGAGTATATGGGTACCTATAATAACAACTTCATTAAAGATGAGCAGCTTGCTACTCTTGCTTGGGATATGGTATTTGGTGTAGAGGCAGGAGATGATACTACTTATCTTGATAAGTGGCAGCAGTTTATGGATCGTTGGAATGAACTTCTTCCTGACGTTCCCTTGTATTCTAACATTTACTATACTGTTCATGCAGATTGGTTGGAAGGATATGATCAGAGTAGCTATTGGGAGTTTGAAGATGCAGTTCTTTATGCTACCATTGCAAATGCTGAATAACCTTTCCCTGTGAATCTTTGAGACGGGGCGTATGCCCCGTCTTTTTCACACAAATGATTATTTGCTTTTTCACATTTTCATAAAATGATTATCTGTGTGAAAAAGAAAAAAACAGGAAATTGGAGGAAATATACAATGAAGAAATACATTGTGAAGCGAATTATTTATATGATATTTGTGTTTCTCATTGTCTCTGTGCTGATGTATTTATTATATAATCTGATACCCAGTGATCCGGCCAGAGCAGAGCTGGAAGGTCTTAAAACATCTTTGAGACCTGCTGAGTATGAGCAGAGATATCAGAATTTGAGAGAACAGATGGGATTGGATGATCCGATTCTTTTGCGTTATGCCCGTTGGATGGGGTTTGCACCGGAAAAGGAATCCGGTGAGTTTCATGGTATGCTACAGGGATATTTTGGATATTCTAATTTCTTTAAGAAGGATGTAACAGAGGTTCTTCCTGTCAGAATGAAGAATACTATGATGATAAATATTTTTGTTACCTTTTTGGCCTTAGCAATCACCATTCCCCTGGGGATCTTTTGTGCCGTCCGAAAAAATGGGAAATTTGATAATTTGGTTCAGTTTTTAACCATTATTGGTTATAGTGTACCAATTTACATTATTGCATTGATATTTATCTGGCTTTTTGCGGTTAAGCTGCAATGGCTACCGGTAAGTGGTATGGAAACACCAGGCTCCAACTATACAGGGATACAGGCGGTTATGGATAAAATTTACTATTTAACATTGCCGGTTTTAATTATGACCTTTGCCTCACTGGGAGGTATGACAAGATATGTAAGAACTGCCATGATTGATGCTTTGGGTATGGATTATATTCGTACTGCCCGTGCCAAAGGACTTCGTGAGAAAGTGGTTATCTACTCTCATGCATGGAAAAATGCATTACTTCCCGTTGTTACTGTTATTATTGGCTGGTTTATTTCGATTTTCAGTGGTTCAGTTATTGTAGAGACTACCTTTACCCTGAATGGTATGGGGCAGGTTTATTATCTGGCATTAAGAAACAGTGATTATGAACTGGCTTTAGCAACACAGATGTTTTATTGTGCAGTAAGCTTAATTGGCCAGTTGATTATGGATTTAAGCTATGGACTGGTTGATCCCAGAGTTCGAGTAGATAAGTAAAGGAGGGAAATAATGGAACAGAATAAAAATAATAAAACATCCTTACTTTCCCGCCTTTTTGGGAATCGTAATAAAGAACGTAATTTTATGGAAGAGGAGCAGGTACAAAGTCCGGGAAAGCTGGTACTCCGTAATTTCTTCCATAATCCATTGGGAATGGCCGGATTAATTGTCTTTTTGTTAATATTTGGCTTTGTTATGATTGCCCCCCATTTTATAGTATTGGATTTAAGTTTTCAGGATAATACCCAGGCAAATGTACCGCCAACTATGAAGCTAATGGAAATTCCTCAGGAATTAAAGGGGCAGGTATCAGATATTGCTCCGGGAACTACCTTTGGTGTAGGGGTATCAGATACAGGAAAGGTTCATACCTGGGGATATACCAAGATAACTGATACCATAGATTTGGCCAATATCCCGGAAGAAGTAGAGAATACCAAGATTGTTAAGGTGGCAACAGGGTATGACCATATCGTAGCACTGGATGAAAACGGAGGCATTTATGTATGGGGAAATGAACGTCTGGGACAGGCCAGATTACCTCAGGAAATTAAAAATGCCATGAGAAAAAATGAAAACTTGAATTTTACCCAAATTGAGGCCGGTTACCAGTTTTCAGCAGCAGTTACAGAAGATGGTCAGCTGTTTTTATGGGGAAACAGCAATATGGCTGATTTGAAATTACGAAAAGAATACGAAGGACAGGTGAAAAAGGTAGCACTCACAACCTACAGCTATATTGTATTGCTAAAGGATGGAAGTGTTGTATATGGAGGACTTCAGAAAAATGCATTTTCTGCAGTTCCTGAAACAGTTGCTTCAGGTATCGTAGATATTTCTGCCACCGGTTCCACCGTGGCTGCCGTAAGTGAGGATGGAACAATTACCGTTTGGGGAAATGTTATTAATGGCGAAAATGAAGTTCCGGCAATGGAAAGTAAGCCGGTAAAGCTTTATGGAGGTCTTAACCATTATACAGCCTTGATGGAAAATGGAGATGTGGTAACCTGGGGAAATAATACCCATAATGTAACAGATGTTCCTGCCTCCGTTCAAAATGCAGAGATTGTCGATATTTTTTCCGGATTTTATCAGAATTATGCACTGACAGCCCAGGGTGATGTTGAAACCTGGGGATTAAAGGGATATTTGTTCGGAACTGATGATATGGGAAGAGATTTGCTCAATAGAATTGCCAATGGCGGTAGGGTAACCATGACAGTTGGAGCGATTGCCGTTATTATCTCTTTGATTATTGGTATTGTCCTTGGTGGTCTTGCAGGCTACTTTGGCGGTTGGATTGATATGTTAATCATGCGTGTGGCAGAAGTAGTGGGAGGTCTTCCCTTCCTGCCCTTTGCCATGATTTTATCAGCAATTATAGGAACCAGGATTTCGGTAGAGCAACGTATGTATTTGATAATGGTTGTACTTGGAGTACTTTCCTGGCCGGGAACCTGTCGCTTGATTCGTGCACAGATTCTTAGTCAGAGAGAACAGGAATTTGTAATTGCAGCAAAGGCCATGGGAGTAAAGGAGGGAGCTATTGTATTCCGCCATATTTTACCCAATGTACTTTCTATGATACTTGTTACGGCCACTCTTGATTTTGCTACCTGTATGCTTACAGAATCCACTCTTTCCTATTTAGGCTTTGGTATTTCTGCACCAACTCCGACTTGGGGAAATATGTTAACCAGTGCAAACAACTCTGTGGTAATTCAGCAGTTCTGGTGGCGCTGGGTATTTCCGGCTACCATATTCGGTATCTGTACAGTTTGTATTAACCTTATAGGGGATGCACTAAGAAGTGCATTTGACCCGAAATCAGCTGAACGTTAAGGAGGTTTTATTATGGCATTATTAGAATTAAATCATTTAAAAACCTTCTTTCATACGAAAAGAGGTATTGTAAAAGCAGTTAATGATGTAAGTTATTCTCTGGATGCAGGGAAGGTTTTGGGAGTTGTAGGAGAATCAGGTTCAGGAAAAAGTGTTTCGGCCATGAGTGTTTTACAGCTTTTGGATAATAATGGTTATATCGAAGATGGGGAGATTCTTTTTGAAGGAAGAGATTTAACAAAAATTTCTAAAAATGAATTATATCAAATCAGAGGAAACGCAATTTCCGTAATCTTTCAGGAGCCTATGACAAGCCTGAATCCTGTTTTTACTATCAGTAAGCAGTTATCAGAGCCTTTGATGATTCATCAGGGAATGAATAAAGCAGAGGCAGCAAAGAAGGCTGTTGAGTTATTGGGAGATGTTAAAATTGCCAACCCGGAGGTAGTAGCAGGGCAATATCCACACCAGCTTTCCGGAGGAATGCGTCAGCGTGTAATGATAGCTATGGCACTGGCTTGTAAGCCCAAGCTTTTAATAGCAGATGAGCCTACTACGGCTTTGGATGTTACCATTCAGGCACAGATTTTAAAGCTTATGAATGAATTAAAGGAAAAGAATGGTACAGCAGTTCTTTTTATTACTCATGACTTAGGGGTAATTAACCAGATGGCGGATGATGTGGCAGTTATGTACTGTGGCCAGGTAGTTGAACTTGCTCCGGCACACACAATTTTTCACAAGAGTGAATATTCCCACCCCTATACAGAGGGATTAATGTTATCTATTCCACGTTTGGATACACCTGCCGGTGTACGTTTGGAAGCGATTCCGGGAGCTGTTCCTCATCCATTAGATCTTCCGGTGGGATGTAAATTTGCACCTCGTTGTAAATATGCAACGGAGCGTTGCCACAAAGAGGAGCCCCAGTTAACCAAGGTTAGTGATACACAGCAGATTCGCTGTTTCTATCCTAAGAAGGAGGGTCGTAGCAGTGGTAAATAAAGAGAATAAAGAAGTATTATTAAGTATTAGTAATCTGAAACAATACTTTCCCATAAAAAAAGGAAAGGTTGTTAAGGCAAATGATGGTGTTTCCATAGAGATCTATAAAGGAGAGACCTTTGGACTGGTAGGAGAGTCAGGCTGTGGAAAGTCTACGTTAGGACGTACGATTCTTCAGTTATATCCTCAGACTTATGGAAGAACTATGTATTACGGTCGCTCCCTAGATGATATGGCACCTAAATATTTCTACACAACAATTCGTAATCTTCCTAAGCTGCGTGAAAAATGGCAGGAGCTAGAAAAAAAGAAAGAGCAGTTGGAAGCGGAATATAATAAATTAAGTGAAGAACAGCAGTTTGCGAAGCACGGAGAATTGGATACAGCCAAAAAGCTGGCAGAAGATGCAATGTTAAATATAACTAAGATTGTAGGCGGATTTATTATTGCCTCAGATCTTTCTCCTGTGCAGTCAATTTATGAAAAGGTATATAGTCTGTCAAAGAAGATTTCTGGGCTTCTTGATCAGCTCCAGGATGCAGAAGTAAATTTGGCAGATGCAGAGTTTTCACTGGAAAAAGGGAAGGGAAATAAAAGTAAGGTAGACAGTTGTAAAAAATGTGTAGATGATATTTCTAAAGAGATTGAAAATCTCAGAAATGAGTTAACAACAGTACGAAATGAAATTGAAGGTATGAGAGCAGCATATCAAAACAATCCGGAATTTTTAAAATATGAGAAATTCCGTGATGATGGAATTGATTTGGCTCGTCTGAATTATAATGAAATGAGAAAGCTTCGCGGAGACATGCAGCTGATTTTCCAGGATCCTTATTCTTCCTTAAATCCACGTATGAGTGTAGGACAGATTATTAGTGAGGGTATGCAGGCTCACAATATGATTAAGCGTAAGGATGAGAGGATGCAGGAAATGGTGTTGAAGATTATGGAACAGTGTGGACTGGCACCATACTTCCTTCATCGTTTTCCACATCAGTTTTCCGGAGGACAGAGACAGCGTATTGGTATAGCCAGGGCTCTGGCAACACAACCTAAATTTGTTGTTTGTGATGAAGCAGTTTCAGCTCTTGATGTATCCATTCAGGCTCAGATTATTAATTTGTTGCAGGATTTGAAAGAACAGGCTGATCTTACCTATTTGTTTATTACTCACGACCTTTCCGTTGTTAAATATATTTCGGATAGAATTGGAGTTATGTATCTTGGTAATATGGTAGAGCTGGCAGATTCACAGGATATTTTTGCAAATCCTATCCATCCTTATACAGAGGCTTTACTAAATGCTATTCCTACAACAGAGGATGAAAGCAGAAAAGAACTTCAGATTCTGGAAGGAGATATTCCCAGCCCGGTGAATCCGCCAAAAGGATGTAAATTTCATACAAGATGTGCCTATTGTACAGAAATTTGTCGACAGGTTGTACCTGAATGGGAGGAGGTACGTCCCAACCATTTTGTGGCCTGTCATCATAAAAGGATTCACGAAGAAAGTGGGGAAAAGGCTTAATGCTGTTTCAAAAACGAGTAGATCGTGCCATGAAGCATTCAAAAGAACAAGCAATAAAGAAGCAACAGAATCTACATTTACAGGAAGAGCAGCCTCTTGTGGAGCTTATGGAAAAAGGTGATTTACCGGCCTTAATTATTTCAGCATTACTGGTATTTTTTCCCATTGCAATGCTTATAGTAATTGTTATGTGTGTATTGGGAATGTTACCTGCTTTCCTTTAATACCATACTATAAGTTAGTGGAGTTTTATTATTAGAGATAAAATAGTGTCAGATAGACCGGAGAAAGAATTAGCTTTCTCCGGTTTTTAGATGGGCAGATTCCGTTACGTTCACCGGCTTGCCTGTGAACAGTAACGAAAATATTATCAGCAGTATTCCCTTCATGAGTAGTTTATTGGTATAATATACTCATGGTTGAGAAGGCATATTGGAAATGCAAACTTCTCGGATAATTTATGAATGTAATATAAAAGTAACTATGAAGATATTTTGTAGTTACAAATAATAAAATGAAAGGATATATCATATGAAAACAGAATGGAATCTAAACCCTATCTATGAAGGACTTAATGATCCTGCTTATGAGAGGGATGTAAAATTATTGGAAGGAGCCGTAGAAGAAACAGGCTGTATTCTGGAGCAATTAAAAAATAATCAGCTGGAAGGCTGTTCCTGCGAAGCGAAAGCATCCTGTGCTTCATCAAATATGGGAGAACAGGAAAGAGTAGAGGCAATTCTTTACCAGCTGGAAAAGGTTTATACTTTATTCTTTAAGTTAATGCAGTATGTAGATTTATCACAGTCCGTAGATACGGAAAACGGGGAATTGATGGCACAGTCTGCCAGACTTCAAAAGCTTTATGCAAAATTTGCCCCGATGTATTCCTCTATGAAAAAAATGCTGGCAGAAATCACTGATATAGAGGAGTTGGCAAAGGAAAGCAGTCTGATAAAGTCCTATGCTTTTCTGTTAAAGGAAAATAAGGAAGAGGCGAAGCATCTGCTGTCCGAGGATGCCGAGGAAATGGCATCTGCCATGAACATGGTAGCAGGCTCCCAGTGGAGTCAGCTGCAAAGCTATCTGACCTCTACCGTAAAGGTAGATTACGAAGGAAAAGAAATTACCTTATCAGAGGTAAGAAATCTGGCTTACAGTGAGGATGCTAAAGTCAGAAAAGCTGCTTATGAAGCAGAACTGGCAGCCTACACGAAAATTCAGGATTCTGTGGCTTTTTCTATCAATAATATTAAAAATCAGGTTACCATGCTTTCTAAAAAACGTGGCTATGAATCTGTATTGGCTATGACATTAAAGCAGTCCAGAATGGAAAGAAGTACTTTAGATGCCATGATGGAGGCCATTAAAGAATATGCCCCTGCTTTAAGAAAATATCTTCGTAAAAAAGCGGAGATGATGGGTTATAGTAACGGACTTCCCTGGTTTGAGCTGTTTGCGCCTATGGGAAAAACAGATAGAAAATTTACGGTAGAAGAAGCAAAGGATTATCTTGTAGATTGCTTTGCTGCTTTTTCCGATGATCTTTCCGGTATGATGAAAGATGCCTTTGAACAGGAATGGATTGATTTTTATCCCAGAAAGGGAAAAAGAGGGGGAGCATTTTGCTCCGGTGTTTCCTTCTTAAAGCAAAGCCGTATTATGACAAATTTTGACGGCTCCTTTAATGCAGTGGGAACCCTGGCTCACGAGCTGGGACATGCTTACCATAATAAGCAGATTGAAAATGAAAGAATCTTAAACCAGGATTATCCCATGCCGGTAGCAGAAACAGCATCTACCTTTAATGAAGTGCATTTAGGAAAATATGCTTTAAAAAGTGCAGAAGGAGAGGAAAGATTAAATCTTTTGGAAAATGATCTGAAGGAGCATACCCAGGTGATTTTAGATATTTATTCCAGATATCTTTTTGAAACAGCAGTATTTGAACAAAGTCAGAGCAAATTCTTAATGGCAGAGGATTTAAATGAGCTGATGCTTAATGCTCAGAAGGAAGCCTATGGAGAAGGACTGGATCACAGGTTCTTAAATCCGGGAATGTGGATTTGTAAGCCTCATTATTACAGTGAGGGCTTAAGCTTTTATAATTTCCCTTATGCCTTTGGAAATCTTTTTGCTCTTGGATTATATGATTTATTTGAAAAAGAAGGGGAAAGCTTTGTAGAAAAGTATAAAGCACTTCTGAATGCAACAGTAACCTGTAGTGCTGAGGAAGCAGGTAAAATGGTGGGTATCGATCTTACGAAAAAAGAGTTCTGGTGCGGTGGTATGCAGCAGATTGCAAAAACAGTGGATATCTTTTTAAACTTATAAAATTAGCGTTTTGATAATAAAAAGCGAATATCGCTCCTTTTATCAAGGGGGATATTCGCTTTTTTAAATCATAATCTCATGATATTCACAGTAAATGTTCACATTTGTATGAATTAGTAATTTATTTCGGATCTAATAAATTTTCCAACTCTGTAATGGTATCATCAAAAACCTTAAGGGCTGATTGAACGGTTTCGGGATTGCAAAGATCTACACCGGCTGTTTTCAGCTCTTCCACAGGGTAGTCACTGCCACCTAGAGAAAGGAATTCCAGATAGCTGGAAGCATCTCCTGTTTCTAAAATTTTATTGGCAATGGCTACTGCACTGGAGAAGCCTGTGGCATATTTATATACATAAAAAGCATTGTAAAAGTGAGGGATATAAGACCACTCATACTTCATGATTTCAGGAATTTCAGCACCTTCGTAATATAGCTCTAACAGCTCCTTATAGGTGTTGGATAAGGTCTCCGGTGTTAAAGGTGTTCCCTTTTCATACATTTCATGAGCCTTGTACTCAAATTCTGCAAATAAGGTCTGACGGAATACCGTAGTTCTGAAGCCTTCCAGGAAATGATTTAAAATATAAGCTCTGCGCATAGGATCCTTTTCTTCCTGTAACAGATATTTGGTTAACAGAACTTCATTACAGGTAGAAGCAACCTCAGCCACCATGATTTTATAATGGTGATTGGCAAAGGTCTGTTTTTCGGAAGAAAAATAGGAATGCATGGCATGTCCTAATTCGTGAGCCAAGGTAAAGGCATAATCCAGGGTCTCGGTATAGTTCAGCTTAATAAAGGGGTGGATACCATGAACTCCGCAGGAGAAGGCTCCTGATTGCTTTCCTTTATTTTCATATACGTCAATCCAGCTTTCGGAGTAAGCTTTATCCAGTAATTCCTGATAACGACTTCCTAAGGGAAGAAGGGCTTTTTTTACCAGCTCCTTTGCAGCCTCATAAGGCATGGGATAATCTACTTCGGCTACCATAGGAGTATACAGATCAAATAAATCAATTTTTTCTAATCCCATTACCTTTTTTCTCAGGTTTAAATATTTTTTCATGGAGGGAAGGAAGCTGTGAACAGCCTCTACCAGGGAATGATATACGCTAAGAGGAGCATTGTCTACAAACAAAGCAGCATGGGCAGCACTGTCATAGCCACGGATAGAAGAGAAGAAGCAGTCAAACTTTACGGAGCCTGCATACATCTCAGCAATGGTATTGGTATATTTTTTATACTGTCCAAAGTGGGTAAGGAAGGCTTCTTCACGTACCTTGCGGCTGGTGCTTTCGCGGAAAACACCAAAATTACCGCTGGTAAGCTGTACTTCTTCTCCTTTTTCATTATGAATCTTTGGAAATTCCATATCCACATCTGTAAAAGCATCAAAGATATTACGGGTAGCACCGGCAGCATCAGAAAGCATAGCCAGCATTTTTTCTCCCTTGGCATCTAAAGTATAAGCCTTGCTTCTTAAGATATCATCAATATAATGGGAATATTCCTCTAAAAGTCCTGTGGCAAGAAATTCCTTCACGGTTTCCTCCTTTAAAGAGAGAAATTCCGGAATAAGATAAGAGGTAGCAGTTCCCAGCTTTGTCATAAGAGAAGAAACCTTTGCCATCATGGTCTGGGCATCCTTATCTCCGCCGTCAGCAGCCTTGCAAAGCATAGCATAAATATAAACTTTATTAAATTGTTCCTCTACTTCAAAGTTGGTATCTAAAACCTCCTTCAGATGTGAAGCAGAAATACCTAAGGTACCGGCGTAACTTTCTAATTTGGAAAGTGATTCCTCTACAAGATTAAAGGCTTCCTGCCATTTTTCCATAGAAGAAAAAATATGGGATACATCCCACATATATTTAGGATCCATATCCTTTCTGGATTTTAACTCCATAGTTAATTACCTGTTCTTCAAGATTTGAAGGTCCTTTCTATAATAAATGATATTACTATTCAGTACTTATACAGTTACTAAATAGTGATGATAGTGTAATTTTACGATATTAAATTAGAAAAAGCAATTAGCGGATAAGAGTTCTTAAGGATTAGCTGAACTGTTGTTACTGTTCACAGGCAAGCCAGTGAACGTAACTGAATCTGCCCATTTAAAGACCGCTTTCAGCGGTGGGGCAGATTCTGGGCCACTTTTATTCTCATTCTCCACGCCAATCAGTCAGTGATTGGCGTGGGCGTGAAAAGTAACGAACTGTTACGATTACCTCAGCTGATGAATCGGTAAACAATAATTTTTTACAACAAATAAATGGAAAAAATAAAGAAAGCCTATATATTTTCTGACTTTTGTGTTAAAATATAACTTATTCAGCAAGAAATATACCGGTAAGAGTATAAGATATTTTTTAACAGTAGTTTGTTGAATAATAGGGGATAAAATATAATGAGGTGGATGGTATGAAAAATGATGTAAAAGAAACTAAAATGCCTATATCTGATGAAATAGTCTTTCGTAATATGATGATAGCAGTGTATACGATATCGGCAATTTTTTTCGTTAAAAATCTGATTTCAGGTTCAGTGACGGCATCTGTTATCATAGGTGTATGTATGGTTTTATTTTCCGGGATAACCTTTACTATGAAAAAGAATAAGGTTTCCCAGAGCAGTCTCCAGTTGGTATTGGCTGTAGGGATAGTTTTTCT
>JAFYWD010000237.1 GCA_017558205.1 Lachnospiraceae bacterium
AAATGCCTTTATGATAACTTTTAGCTATACAATAATATTACAAATTATACTTAAAATTACGTTCTTATCCAAGTGTTATCACTTCTGTGATAACCGGTCAGCTTCCTGCTGCCCATCCCATTCTATCCTAATGTTGGTTATTTATCAACTATTTTTTCGATCTCTGTAATAACATCCTTCAATAATTTGGTAATACTTAAATCTGCAACTCCCACCACAATATTATCGCAATGATTTACCGGTATCAGTATCCTTTTGGCTCTGCTTCTGGCAATTGCATTGGCCATATCAGCGGTAATTTCTCCCAATAGAGAATCTGCAATAACAATACCTATGGGGCCGGTAATAATCCTGGCTCTTCTTGCATTTACAATCACTGCATTTTCACCGGTAGCAGCATAATCTGCTCCTGCCTTCATCATGGCTGATGTTGCAATGGTATTAGTTCCTACTGCAGTTACTGTTACCTGAGGTAAATTTTTTTTAATAGCTGCTACCAGCTGTTTACCAATTCCGCCTCCCTGGCCATCAATCACTAAAACATCCATTCCATTTCTCCTTTGTTTTTACGAAATAACCTAATCTGCTTTCCAACGAGAGATAAGATTCTCATAGAGCTGTTGTGTAGCTTCCTCATTTCCTTCATTGATTACCAAAAGTTTACCATCTACATTCAATAAGATGCAAGGCTCTGTTTTGAGATTAAGATATGCGGTATAATTTCCCCAGGTATTATTTTCACATAATCCCATTACCAGGTCCAGGCTGCCGAACCCCATGACACGTCTTCCTTCTTTTTTTCTAGGAAGATATTCAATCTCTTCAATATTGTCATAGGCTACCGTAATGTCCTCCCATAAATCTGCCTGAATTGTAAATGATTTTTCCTGAAGATCTATCTCATACCTTCCTTTACAAAAAATCAGTAATAATACCACAATGATAAAAATCGTTACTATTATACTTATTTTTTTCTCTTTGGAAGAATATCTGATTTCTTCTTTTGTAACTCTTCCTTCTTTTAACTGTTTTTTATAGTACAAATAGGAGTACAGGACAGGAATCAGCGCCAGAAAGAGAGAAATAAAACCCAAAACAGGCACCATATTATCCAGAGGTACCAAAAGTATCAAAATAGTAAAAATACTACCGCTAAATACCCAGAATCTCCCTGCAAAACGATGGGTTTTATTCCAGTTTTCTTCATTCTTTAATGCCCATACTACTCTGATACCGATAGTATAGTTCTGCTTGCATTTTGGCATATAATTACCTATGATTACAAACATTATGGGGATGATTATTAATGTCAGCTTAACAGTGTCAATGGAATTTCCCCAGACAGTACTACAGATTCCTGCCCAGACAGCCAGAGAAACTACGGGCAACATCCAAAAAAGCATTAAAATTATTTTTTCACTTTGCTTGCGGTTCTTCCTGTCTTTCATCGTAAAAATAATTACAAGAAAATGAAGCACCAGGCTAATCATTGGTATTCCATAAATTATAAAGCCTTTACCCATAAAGCCATCGGCCTGCCCTTTCAGATTCCAATGAGTTACCATCTTTTCCGGAAAGTTCCTCCATAGTATCGTACCTATCATCATCGGCAGAATAATTATAAGCCCGGAAAGTAATAAATGAAGTCTATATTTCTTTGTCATGATTGTGTTCCCCCCTTAACTCCGAAATCCAAAGCATTATTTCCTCTAAAACAGAGGCATTAAGTTCATAAAAAATATATTTTCCTTCTCTGCTGTCACGAATCAGGTCTGCTTCCTTTAACACTGAAAGATGTCTGGAGATACTTGCTCCCGTTACAGAAAATTGCTCTACAATCTCCCCGGCAGACATTTTTCTATTTTTTAATAAATTTAAAATCTCCCTTCGTATAGGATCTGAAAGTGCTTTTAGAGTATTTTGTATTCCCATGAAAAATAACCTCCTTTCCTTCATTTAACATTTAACCTAATTGTTAAATATATAGTACTACATAAGAGTTTAGATGTCAATATTCATACTGTCAGTACATGTTTTTTGAATTTGTGCAATGGAAGAAATAGGCAAGTATTTGGTCTGGTTAATTAAAAAATGATATACTAGGTTACTTCACATTTATCACTTCTCCGGCTCCAGACCATTAATTACTCTTTCAGCCCGATTCATCAACACCTCTTCCGGATTAATTTTATCCTGCCATGCTAAATTACATATATGATATAGGATGGAAGTCATAATTTTTTCCTCCTGTATTTTATTTTCTACCTTTTCCATCGTATTTCCCAATAAAGCAATCTGCCGAATGGATTCTTCTCTATCTATTTTTTTACCATATACCGTATCAGCCTTTTTTAACACCTTCGACATTCGTAATAAGGAAGGTAAGCTCTTTGGAATACCTCTAAGAGGTCTCACCTTCTCCTTGGAATGACCGGCCTCTTCTGCCTTTAACTGCTCCCAGGTTTTCTTCTGCTCCTGCTTTTCCCACTCTTCTTTGGAAAAAACATGGGGATGTCTGTGAATCATTTTTGCTGTTATCTCTGTTGCAATATCTTCTATGGAAAAAATATTCTCTTCCTCTGCAATTACCCCATGCATAATTACATGAAGCAACAAATCTCCCAGCTCTTCCCTAAGATTATCCACTTCTTTTTTCTCTTCATAAGCAAGCATGGCATCTGCTGCTTCATATGCCTCCTCAATTAACTCCATTCTCATACTGCCATGAGTTTGGGCTTTATCCCAAGGGCAACCATTTTCTCCCCGCAAAGTCTCTACCACTTCAATAAACTTTTCAATTGCCTTTAGCGTATTCTCTTTATTCTTCATCTTCCCAATTCCTCTTTCCCCTCAATAATAGAGTATTAAAAATTTCTGAAAAAATGAAGGCGTAGTTTTCTACGCCTTCCCTGTGCTTTTCTTAATAAGAACATATTCTTACCGGTTATGTCCTGTCAAACAACTATTACTTATCTTCTATGGTTTTAAATACTGAAACTGCTGTTTTCAGACTTTCCATATTGGCCTTTAGCTGTTCACTGGCTTCTCTCAGAAGAAGTACTGTATCCTTCTGATTACCTGCAATGGCATATACATTGCCGGAAGAAGCTGCAGTTTCCTCCATAACAGCAGAAATACTGGAAATTGCTTCCAATGTACCTCCTCTGTCTTGATCCATATCTCTTACCTTTACATTCACATCTTCCATTCCTGTAATGATTTCCTGTGTTGCATTGTAGATACTTAAGAAATCTCTACTGGTTGTTTCTACTGTTTTTGCCTGCTCCTCAACAATTTCTTCTGCCTTATTTGCTCTTAAAACAGTAGTACCTGTTTGTTTTTCAATAATTTCTACCACTTTATTGATCTCATTGGCAGCTTCTCTGGAGCCGTCTGCCAGCTTGCGGATTTCTTCCGCTACTACGGCAAAGCCTCTTCCGGCTTCACCGGCTCTTGCTGCCTCTATGGATGCATTCAGGGATAAAAGATTTGTCTGCTCTGCAATATCTGCAATGATGGCAACAAATTTCTTAATCTCAGCAGAATGACCTTCTAAAATCTTTACATCATTCTTAACTAAAGAAGTAACATTGATCGTATTCTCAGTCTGAGTAGATAACGTTTCCATGGTAGCAATACTTTTTAGAATAATATCTCTGGTAAATTCTGATGCTGAAAATGTTTTTTTAATATCGTCTCTAACTACCTCAATTGCCTGAGATAGGTGATCCATCTGTACAAGACAATCCTGGGTATCATCAGCCTGCTGTGATACACCAATATCAATTTCCCGTAATGCCTCTAAAATATCACCGGAGGATTGTTCTATTAAACCGGAAACCTCATCTACCTCTTCTGAAGAAATATGAACAACGGAAACAATACGTTCTACACTCTGAATTAATTTCCTTGTATTTTCAATCATATGGGCAATCTGTCTATTGAGCATGGCAAATTCACTCTTGCCCTCAGTTTTCATACGTACAGTTAAATCACCCTCAGCAACTCTCTTTAAGCGCTTAATAATACTTCCCATGCTTTTGGTAATATTTAAAGAAATTCCCAATCCTATTAAAATTGCAACACCACAGGAAACAGCTACCAGAACAACTGTCAAAGATTTAATTTCCAAAGCTGACGCAATCAATTTTTCCTGGGGAACCAGATATACCAAGGTTGTACCTGTTACTTCACTTGTATGATAAATGAAAAGATATTCCTGTTCATTATAGATAATATATTTACTTCCGCTCAGCTCTCCTGAAGATATGGCTTCTTGATAAAATCCCTCTGAAGCAATATTAATTTCGGTATTGTTGGTATCTTCTTTTACCAAAATCTCTTTTCCTTCTGAAGTAATATAGCCAATCATAGTACCACCTGAGTGATCAAGCTCCTGCAAAGCTTCTTTTACTTTCTGATAGTCAATATCAATAACTACCACTGCTGCCTTATTCAACAAAGGGGTCATAAAAGACAAAATATACTCTTTATCATAACCGGTCAGGGCATCCATTTCAGTATGATAGCTGAACCATTGATTTTTAGAAGCATTATTTACAGCCTTCCCCTCTTCTGTGGCTGACCACTTTTCATAAAATCCTTCCGGCTGAAGCGTCGGCTGTGATACTGTAGCCAAATGACTTTTAGTGGTAGAAATAATATTCTGATTTGTCTTAGGGATAATATAAATATTAGAAATAAAAGGATTCAGCTCTCTCTTACTGCTGAAAGTGGAATTTGTCTTATTTCTTATTGCCACTTCTTTTGAAGCATCAAAAACATAAGTATTTGCCATTAATCCCTGAATTTCCTGATCCAGCTTAAACTGTAATGCATCTCCCTGAATTAAATTAAATACAGAATCAAAATACTTCATCTGTGTCTCTATGGTATTTTGAGCTGCCACCTCAAAATTGGACACCATTCCCTTTTCTGCTTTATTGTAAGACAGAGCTCCTACAATTATTACGAAAATAATAGGAATTAAAAAACCTACCATTAATTGAATTTTAATATTGATATCCAGTGATAATTTTCTTTTTCTGTTCTTCATAGGCACCCACCGTCATTTCTAGTACACTGTAATATAATTCTTAGCGTCTACTGTCATTATAACTTATTAACAATTCTTTTTAAAGCTTTTTATTATTTTCGTGCATAATTTTGTAAACTCCCAACAAAAGTAGAATTATTAAAATGAGTTTGCTATAATAATACCTAATTGGATTGATGATAATTCATAAATCCAATGAATAACATTCAAAATACATTACAATTATTACTTATAGGAGGTTTCCAATGAAATTTAAAATGGTACACGAAAATTACAATGTCTCCAATCTGGAGGAATCTCTTGCTTTTTATGAAAAGGCACTGGGACTTACCGAAAAAAGAAGAATCAATGGAGAAGGCTTTATTATTGTTTATGTGGGCAATGATGAAAGTGATTTTGAACTGGAGCTTACATGGCTCAAAGAGCATCCGGAAAAATATAATTTGGGAGAATGTGAATTCCATTTGGCTTTCCGGACAGAGGACTATGAAGCAGCTCATAAGCTTCATGAAGAAATGGGATGTATCTGTTATGAAAATCCCCAAATGGGAATTTATTTTATTCAGGACCCTGACGGATACTGGCTGGAAGTAATTCCCCAAAGATAAG
>JAFYWD010000023.1 GCA_017558205.1 Lachnospiraceae bacterium
TTCTTTGGATTCAGAGATTGATATTGTGGCAGAAAATGGTAAGTATTCTCATGGAGGAGCAACTTTCGAACCACTTACCATTATCCCCATTAAAATTGAATATGGAGCAAGGGTATCAGAGGAATTTTTAAATGCAACAGAAGAGGAACAGATTGAGGTATTAAAGAATTTTAATGAAGGATTTTCAAAGAAATTGGCAAGTGGAATGGATATTGCCGCATTCCATGGTGTGAACCCACGTACCGGCCAGGCTTCTACAGTGGTAGGAGATAACCACTTTGATGCAAAAGTAACACAGACAGTAAATTATGATGCAGCGAAGCCGGATGCAAACATCGAAGCTGCTATCGCGCTTGTGGAAGGTTCAGATGGAGAAGTTACTGGGATTGCTATTGCACCGGCGGTACGCACTGCCCTTGCAGGTATGACAAAAGCCACAGGAGAAAAGTTATATCCGGAATTTGCTTTTGGTGGAAAGCCGGCAAATCTTGGCTCCAATGCTCTGGAAATTAATAAGACAGTAGCAACAGGAGATGTGGATAAAGCAATTGTAGGAGATTTTGCAGGAAGAGTGAAATGGGGATATGCCAAGGAGATCAAAATGGAGGTTATTCCTTATGGTGATCCGGATAACACAGGTGTGGACTTAAAAGGAAGCGGACAGGTTTATATTCGTTGTCAGACATACGTTGGCTGGGGTATTTTTGACGGAAAATCTTTTGCAAGGGTTATCACTGCTGGAGCATAATGAAGTATATAAATATTAAGACAGGGGCGGTCATTGAGACCGCCTGTGTTATTAAAGGTGATGATTGGAAAGTTGTGGAAGAACAGCCAAGAGAAACAACAAAGAAGACGGGGACCAGGGGAACAAAGAAGAAAAGCGGGGAATAGAGATGGAGAATTTTGCAACGCTGGATGACATTAAAAATCTTTTTAGACCATTGACGGAAGATGAGATAAAAAAGGCAGAGGCATTATTGCCTATCGTTTCAGACAGTATCAGGCAGGAAGCTATGAAAGTAGGAAAAAATATTGAAAATATGATTTCAACAGGAGTTTTATTGGAAAACGTAGTGAAATCGGTAACTGTAGATGTGGTAGCCAGAGCATTGATGACATCTACCAATGCAGAGCCTATGTCTCAAATGTCGCAATCAGCATTGGGATTTTCTATTTCAGGAACCTACTTGGTTCCGGGCGGTGGTCTTTTTATTAAAAAATCTGAGTTATCACGTTTAGGATTGAAAAGACAACAATGCGGAGTGATAGATTTGTATGTTCAAGGGAATAACAATAGTACTGTATGAAAAGAATAAGATTGGAGAGGATGAATTTTCAAGTCCGATTTACGAAGAAAGTCCGGTAGAAATAGAAAATGTTCTTGTATCACCATCATCTTCAACTGATATCGTGGATAATCTGAATATTTATGGGAAAAAAGCTGTTTATACATTAGCAATCCCTAAAGGAGATGGGCATAATTGGGAAGATGTGACAGTAGAGTTTTTTGGAGAAAAGTGGAGAACATTCGGATTTCCTACGGAAGGAATTGAACATTTAATTCCACTTCATTGGAATAAAAAGGTAATGGTGGAAAGATATGACTAATGTAAGGATTACTCTGAATAAAGCCGGGGTCAGAGAACTTCTTCGTTCAGAAGAAATGAAGGCTGTTTGTCAAGATCATGCAATGGCAGCTATATCCAGACTAGGTCCAGGTTATGAAGTGACTGCCATGACCGGGAAAAATCGAGTGAATGCAGAAATAAAAGCTGTTAGTTATAAGGCAAAAAGAGAAAATATGAGAAATAATACAATTTTAAAAGCGTTGAGGTGATTTGATGCTGGAGAGAATGATTTTGCAATATTTAAAGAATGATCTAGAAATACCTGTTTTTATGGAAGAACAGAAAGAAAAGCATAAACGATATGTCTTATTGGAAAAAACAGGAAGCTCCCTGGAAGATCATATTTGTTCCGCCACTATTGTAATACAGTCTTATGCAGAAAGCATGTATGAAGCAGCGGCATTAAATGAAGAAGTAAAACGAAGGATGCTGTACGGATTTATAAAGATACCGGAAATTTCAAAAGTAAAATTAAATACAGATTACAATTTTACGGATACAACAAGGAAACAATACCGTTACCAAGCGGTATATGACATAACATATCAGGAGGGAATTAGATATGGCCAATAATACCAGTAATGTAGCAACAGGAAAACCTAAAATAGAAGGAGCGGTATACCGGGCACCATTGGGGACAACGCTTCCAACAGACGCAACTACTCAATTAAACGAGGCATTTAAAGCCCTTGGATATATCGGTGAAGATGGATTTAAAAATAGTAATTCTCCCAAAAGTGAAAGCATCAAAGCATGGGGAGGAGATATCGTGCTCAATATGCAAACAGAAAAGCCGGATATTTTCAAGATGAAGTTGATTGAAGTGTTAAATATTGAGGTGTTGAAGACTGTTTATGGAAGTGAAAATGTAGAAGGAACTTTGGAAACGGGAATTACAGTAAAAGCAAATAGTAAGGAGGCGGAATCAGCTGCATGGGTAATCGAGATGATTCTGAGCGGATCCTATAAGCGAATTGTGGTGCCGGATGCGTCAATAACGGAAATTGCAGAAATTACATATAATGATTCTAGTGCCGTTGGTTACGACATCACAGTTTCAGCTGTTCCGGACGTGCAGGGACAAACACATTATGAATATATAAAAAAGATAACGACTACAGAGATGGGTGATTAGTATGATTAAAGGGAAGACAAGAAGTGGTTTTGAATTTCAGTTAGATGAAAATGTCATGAATAATATGGAACTGATCGAAGGATTAGCAGCCGTAGATCAGGGTGATATTACAGCACTTCCTAAAGTGCTGGTAAAATTATTGGGCAGTGAAACAAAAGAAGCACTTTATAATCATGTACGTTCAGAAGATGGACGAGTACCAATTGATTTGCTGGTAGAAGAAGTAAAAGAGATATTTAGTGCGAGCAAAGAAATAAAAAACTAATAGCCCTTGCCAACATGATAAATACAGACGAAGACGCATTAATATGCGACTTAGCTGAAACATATGGAGTATTTGATTATAGGTCGCTTCCGTTAAAAACGGTAGCGGCCTTATCTGTTGGTTTGAGGGCAGATTCAAGGATAAAAATGAAACTTAGTGGAATGGAATTTACTCCGGATACTTATCTGCTCGCGGCCATTGTAGACAGGTTATCTATTTTTCTATGGAGACAGACAAAAGATGGAGTGGAAGGAATCAACCCACCGGATCTGATTCTGGCAAATAGCAGAAAAGAAGGAAGAAAAGGATTTTCTACCGGTGAGGAGTTTGAAAAATTCCGTGAAAATATTCTGAAAGGAGAGGTGTAAATTGGCGACGGAATTAGCAAAAGCATATGTACAGATTATACCTTCCGCACAAGGAATTAAAGGTAAAATAAGTGAAGCAATGGGTGGAGAAGCATCCAATGCAGGTAATTTGGCAGGAAATACCTTGGGCAATAGTCTGGCAGGAACTTTAAAAAAAACAATTGCCGCTTTAGGAATAGGAAAAGTTGTTTCTGAGGCATTTAGTGAAGGTGCTAATTTACAACAAAACATTGGAGGGATTGAAACTTTATTCAA
>JAFYWD010000238.1 GCA_017558205.1 Lachnospiraceae bacterium
AATCATGGATGTACCGCTACAGGTGACCGTTGAACTGGGAAGAACCAGTAAATCAATTTCTGAAATACTGGAGTTTTCACCGGGTACAATTATCGAGCTTGACAAGATTGCAGGAGAACCGGTTGATGTACTGGTAAATGGTAAATTTGTTGCCAAAGGAGAAGTAGTAGTAATCGAGGAAAGCTTTGGTATTAGAGTAACTGAAATTATTAAATAGATATAGTATAAGGAGTATATTATGGCTAAGAATATTTTAATTTGTGATGATGCAGCATTTATGAGAATGATGATAAAAGACATTCTTACAAAAAATGGCTACAATGTAATTGGAGAAGCAGAAAATGGACTTAAGGGTGTAGAAAGATATAACGAATTAAAACCGGACTTGGTTTTAATGGATATTACTATGCCTGAAATGGATGGAATTGCGGCATTAAAGGCTATTAAGGCTGCAGATCCTGGAGCCTGTGTAATTATGTGTTCAGCAATGGGACAGCAGGCCATGGTTATTGAAGCAATTCAGTCAGGTGCAAAGGATTTTATTGTAAAGCCTTTCCAGGCAGACCGTGTACTTGAGGCAGTAGCCAAGGTGGTTGGATAATTTATGTTATTGACGGTGTCTGACGGCATTAATTCGTTTGCACAGTTTCTTACAGTTCTGATTATATTTTTATTTGTCTTGGCAATTACATATATTACCACAAGATATATTGCTAAAATAGAAAAAAACAGAATTGTAACTGGAAACATGGAGTTAATAGAAGCTCTTCGAATTTCTGTCAATAAATATTTGCAGATTGTTAAGGTGGGAAATAAATATCTCTGTATAGCAGTTTGTAAAGATACAATTACAATGTTGACGGAGTTGGAAGAGGAAGAAATAAAAATTGTAGAATCGGATGTGGCGTCCATAGATTTTCGTAAAATCATGGAACGTATGAAAATGAAAAACCTTTCTACGGATCAAGAAACTAACGAGGAAAATAGGCCTTAAAGATGAAGTTTTTACATAATTTAAAAATAAAATTTATAGGAATTATATGCCTGCTGCTAGTGGCGGGCATATTCTGTATCTATCCGTCATTTCATTCTTATGCATTAGAAGATTTAAATGAGGATTTAACCGGTACTACAAAGGTACAAACTACTATCAGAGAGCCAGGTGCTTCTGATACTCCTGAGGAGCTTCAGGAATTAAATGTCACCAATGGCTTTACTGTAACGGTGAGTAACGGAAATGGAGAATTAAATTCAAGTTTAAGAATATTAATTACATTAACTCTGATTTCTTTGGCGCCAACCTTAATTATAATGCTGACTTCTTTTACCAGAATCATCATTGTACTTCATTTTACACGTAATGCACTAAACACTCAAACCGCACCACCAAATCAAGTGTTGATCGGCTTAGCTTTATTTTTAACATTTTTCATTATGAATCCGATTATTACACAGATTAATGAAGAAGCTATTAAGCCTTTAGAAAACGGTCAAATAACTCAGGAAGAGGCATTAAAGATAGGTATGGAGCCTATCAGAGAGTTTATGTATGGGCAAACCCAGAGAAAAGATGTTAAGCTGTTTCTTGACATTGCAGGAGAAGAATGGACTGATAATATGGAGGAAATCCCTAATTCTGTTCTCATACCAAGCTTTATAGTAAGTGAATTAAGAGTTGCTTTTATTATAGGTTTCATCATTTATATACCATTTATAGTTATAGATATGGTTGTGGCTTCTGCATTAATGAGTATGGGTATGATGATGTTGCCGCCTACTACCATATCATTGCCATTTAAGATTTTACTGTTTGTTTTAGCAGATGGATGGAACCTTGTAATAGGTAATTTGGTTAAAACCTTTTATTAGTGGTATGTTTAAAGGATAAATTAAGGAGTAGAAAAATGACGATAGATTCAGTTGTTGAGATTGTTAACAGAGCATTATATGTTGTATGTATCACAGCTGCGCCAATATTATTAGTATCTCTTATTGTGGGACTTATTATCAGTATTTTTCAGACTGTTACCAGTATACAGGAACAAACATTAACTTTTGTACCTAAAATTTTAGCAATTTTTTTGGCTTTGATTTTTTTGGGACATTGGATGTTGAATATAATGGTAGAGTATATGATAGGTCTATGGTCAGATTTTTCAGTTTATATAAGGTAGAATATGATTAACTATAGTTTTTCTGTGGCTGAACTTGAGTTTTATCTTTTGGTATTTTGCAGAGTCTCAGGAATGATGTTTCTGGCTCCTTTCTTTGGAACCAGGGGTGTTCCTTCAAGAATGAAGATTGGTTTAAGCATTTTTGTATCTTATTTAATCTATCAATTGATCCCGGAACATCAGGTGTTGCCTTATGAAACTGTTTATGGTTATGCGGCTTTAGTCCTGAAAGAAGTTATGGCCGGACTGCTGATGGGATATGGGTGTAACATATGTACAAGTATAATAAACTTTGCCGGTCGTATCATGGATATGGAAACAGGATTGTCTATGGCCAGTCTGGTTGATCCAAATACTATGCAAGAGCTTAGTATCAGCGGTATGCTTTATAATTACGGATTATTATTAATGCTAATTGTATCCGGTATGTACCAGTATTTATTGAAAGCACTGGTAGAAAGTTACACATTGATTCCGGTGGGCGAAGCAATATTTCCGCCTCAGGCATTGTTTGATATTATGCTGAAATTTCTTGCCGATTACATAATGCTTGGATTTCGAATATGCTTACCCCTATTTGCAGTAATGATATCGTTAAATGCAGTATTAGGGATTTTGGCAAAGGTTGCACCACAAATGAATATGTTTGCAGTAGGAATACAGATAAAAGTATTATTGGGATTAATAATATTATATGTAACTACAATTATGCTTCCGGGAATGTCTGAAATGATTTATACAGAAATGAAAACCATGATGGTTTCTTTTGTGGAGGCGATGATGTGATACTTGAATATAACTTACAGTTCTTTGCAAAAGATGGACCGGGAGGAGAAAAAACTGAACCGGCAACATCAAAGAAATTAAGAGATGCCAGAAAGGAAGGGCAGGTAGCAAAATCCAGGGAAATAGCCAACGGATTGGGGCTCTTGGCTTTGTTTTTGGTGTTAAAATTGTGGACAGGTAAGATGGGAGCAGGTTTTTTAGAGACCTTTTCCTTAATATACAATAAGATACCGGAGGTTGGAAAACTCTACGGAGGAGTTGCTCCGGAAAATGAAATGATGATCATGTTTCGGCATGCAGTTATTCAAATCATTATCATTATTGCACCTATATTTATTATAGGATTTTTAGTAGCATTTTTAAGTGACTTGATGCAGGTTAAGTGGTTTCCAACGACAAAGCCATTAAAACCTAAGTTTTCTAAATTAGATCCTATCAAGGGATTTAAGAAAATTTTTTCAGGGAATTCCATAGTTGAATTGATAAAATCCCTTGCTAAAATTTTTATTATTACCTATATGTCCTATGGATATTTTAAGGATAAGGTGACAGAAATTTTCTGGTTTTATGATGTTGATTTATTGACTGCTTTGGGTACGCTACTTAAGATTGTAACCGATTTAGGAATAAGAATATCTGTTATATATATAATTTTTGCTTTGGCAGATTATGCATATCAAAAATGGAAATTTAATGAAGATATGAAGATGACCAAGCAGGAAGTTAAAGAAGAATATAAAAATATGGAAGGAGATCCTCTTGTTAAGAGCAGAATCCGTCAGA
Source organism: Lachnospiraceae bacterium (assembly GCA_017558205.1). GTDB lineage: Bacteria > Bacillota > Clostridia > Lachnospirales > Lachnospiraceae > SFDP01. Next base: position 3,744 of record JAFYWD010000238.1, read on the forward strand.
AAATGATGGAAGCCAGCAGAAGAAGAATGATGCAGGCACTTCCCCAGGCAGATGTTGTTATTACAAACCCGACTCATTATGCAGTTGCAATTAAATATGATCCTGCACAGAGTGATGCACCTATGGTTATTGCCAAAGGTCAGGATTCCTTGGCAGCTAAGATCAAGGAAATTGCAAGGCAGAATAATGTTGAAATTGTAGAAAATAAACCCTTGGCCAGAATGCTGTTTGCCAATGTAGAGGTAGGAGAAATGGTGCCGCCGGAATTGTATCAGGCAGTAGCAGAGGTATTGGCATTTGTATATCACTTACAGGGGAAAGTATAGTTACTTTAAGAAATTAACGGAAAGAAGGGAAACAATTCATGAAAAAAGCTGATATTGGTGTGGCACTGTATTTATTAGCTGCCATTGTGATGTTTATCATCACGCTACCGCCCGGATTATTGGATGTTTTTTTAGCTTTTAATATAGGAGTTTCATTATTAATATTATTTCGATGCATGTTTGCAAAGGAAGTCTTGGAAATGTCCTTTTTTCCAACAATACTTTTGTTTACAACTATTTTTCGAATTGCGCTGAACGTGTCTTCTACTAAGCTAATACTGGGAACCGGTGATCCGGGTAACGTAGTTGCAACCTTTGGAGAGTTTGTAGGAGGCGGAGACCTGATTATCGGTATCATTATCTTTATTATTTTGATTATGATACAGTTTTTAGTAATCAATAAAGGTTCTGAGCGTGTAGCTGAGGTTACAGCCAGATTTACGTTAGATGCTATGCCTGGTAAACAGATGGCTATCGATGCCGACTTAAATACCGGTGCAATCACAGATGAGGAGGCAAAACGCCGTAGAGAAAAGATTCAGCAGGAATCCAGCTTTTTTGGTTCCATGGATGGTGCGGTAAAATACGTAAAGGGAGATGCAGTAGCAGGACTTTTAATTACTTTGGTTAATATCATTGGTGGTATTGCCATGGGAGTTTTACGTCAGGGAATGGATATTGGTGGGGCGATAGACAAGTATACAATTTTAACCATTGGTGACGGCTTAGTGAGCCAGATTCCTTCTCTTTTGATTTCCCTATCCACGGGTATCCTTGTAACAAAGGGAAGCAAGGATGCAGACTTTGGTAATGTTTTAGTAACTCAGTTATTTGGACTTCCCAAGGTTATGTATCTTGTGGGAATTTCTTTGGCTACCTTGGGACTTATTACTCCGCTAAATGATATTATTTTTGTTGGTATAGGTGTAATTTTTGTATTGGCTGCCAGAACAATGGAAAGTACAATAGAGGTTGCACGTATTGAGGCTGAAACAGATATGGATGAAATACAGGCGGATGAAATTCGTCAGCCGGAAAATGTCAATAGTCTCCTGCAGGTGGATCCTATCGAGTTAGAATTTGGTTATGGAATTATTCCTCTGGCAGATGTAAATCAAGGAGGAGACCTTTTGGATCGTGTAGTTATGATTCGTAGACAGGTGGCCTTGGAGCTAGGTATGGTTGTACCGATTATACGTTTACGTGACAATATTCAGTTAAATCCAAACCAATACATAATTAAGATAAAAGGAATTCAGGTAAGTGAAGGAGAGATTCTTTTTGATCATTATATGGCAATGAACCCCGGTTTTGTTGAGGAAGAGATTACAGGTATTCCTACCTTTGAGCCGTCTTTCCATCTACCGGCTATTTGGATTACGGAAGGGCAAAGAGAAAGAGCAGAAAGCTTGGGATATACAGTAGTAGATCCGCCCTCTATCATTGCAACTCATTTAACTGAGGTAATAAGACAGAATGTATCAGAGCTTCTTACACGTCAGGATGTACAGAATCTTGTAAATAATTTGAAGGATACCAACCCTGTATTGGTAGAAGAATTAATTCCCAAAGTATTGGGGCTTGGCGAAGTTCAAAAAGTATTGCAGAATTTGTTAAAGGAAGGTGTATCTATCAGAGATTTACTTACTATTTTTGAAACATTGGCAGATTATGCATCAACCAGCAGAGATACAGATATTTTGACAGAGTATGTAAGACAGAATCTAAAACGAGCGATTTCCGGAAAATTCTTTTCTTCAAGGGAGGTTACAAGTGTTGTAACACTGGATCCTGTAATTGAGCAGGAAATTATGAAGAGTGTGAAGCAAACAGAGCAGGGAGCTTATTTATCACTTGATCCGGAAACCACAAGAACAATCATGAAATCTGTGGAAACAGAAATTAAGAAATTAGAAAATATGGGAAAAACTCCTATTGTAATAACTTCACCTATTGTACGTATTTATTTTAAACGGTTAACGGAGGAATATTACAGAGATTTAATTATTATATCCTATAATGAGATAGCCAATGATGTGGAATTACAGTCAGTAGGTATGATATCTGCATAGGACAAATCACAAGGAAGGACAACATATGATTATTAAAAAGTTTCAGGCAAAAACAGAAAAAGAAGCTGTGGAAACGGCAAAAAAAGAACTTGGTGAAAATATAGTAATCATGAATGTGAAACAAATGAAGAAAAAAGGCTTTCTGGGCCTTTTTGGAAGTCTTGTGGTAGAAGTAACCGTAGCCCAGGAAACGGAGCAGGAAAAGAAAATTACTCAACCTGCAGGAAAAAAAGAAACACCCAGTCCTATAGTCCCAGGCTCATTATGGGAAAAGAAGCAGGAAGAAGCTGTGAAAAAAACAGAACCGGTGAAACGGGAATGGGAAGGAATGGATGATGCAGGAAAGGCAATCGTAGAAAAACTGGATGGTCTTCAAATGCTTTTGCAACAGCAACTGAATAAAACAGAGCTGAAGGAAGAGGTAGAAGAAGACGAAGGTTCAAGAGAAATTCTTGCATTTATGAAATTACTTTACAATACCATGATTAAAAATGAGGTATTGGAGCGATATGCCAATGAATTAATTGATGATGTACAAAAAAAAGGAAAACCTGATATGCAAATGGATGTAGCATTATCCAATATATATCAGAAGATGATTTTAAAATTTGGACAGGCACAATTAATCAGCGAGGTAGAGAATAAGCCTAAATTAATTTATTTTGTAGGTCCTACCGGTGTAGGAAAAACAACTACCATTGCAAAGCTCTCCAGCAAATTTTCTATAGATGAAAAAAAGAAAATTGCTTTACTGACTGCTGATACTTATCGTATTGCAGCTGCAGAGCAGCTGAGGACCTATGCCAATATTCTTGAGGTTCCCTTTCGTGTAGTCTATACGCCGGAAGAAATAGTACAGGCAGTAGAAGAATTTAAAAATATGGATTATATTCTTATAGATACAGCAGGGCATTCTCATCAGAATGAGGAGCAAAGAAACAGTATCAGAGATTTCATCCTGGCAACAGGAGATGAAATTGAAAAGGAAGTATTCCTGGTAGTCAGTGCCACTACAAAATATGCGGACCTTGTGGGAATAGCAGATGCGTATAAAGATGTTCATGAGTTTAAGCTGATTTTTACCAAACTGGATGAAACTACATCTTTGGGCAATTTATATAATTTACATCTGCATACAAATGCACCGTTATCTTATGTAACCTGCGGACAAAATGTGCCTAATGATATATCTTCTTTCAATCCGCAGACTACAGTGAAACAGATTTTGAGCAGTAACTAATTCCAGTTAAAGGAGAGGTGTTATGGATCAGGCTGAACAGCTAAGGAATATAATAAAGGCTAATCAGAATACAGTCAGGCCTTTGGCCAGAGTAATTACGGTTACAAGTGGTAAAGGAGGTGTAGGAAAGTCAAACACTTCCATTAACCTGGCACTGCAGTTTAAAAAGTTAGGAAAAAGAGTTATTATTTTGGATGCAGATTTTGGCATGGCTAATATAGAAGTCATGTTTGGAACTGTTCCCAAGCATAACTTGTCTGATTTAATATATAAAGGAAAAAATATTTCGGAAATTATCAGTTGGGGAGCAGGAGATGTAGGCTTTATTTCAGGTGGTTCAGGGATTGTGGGTATGGCAAATTTAAGTAGGGATTACCTGAATTATATTATTCATAATCTTGTTCAACTGGATGCATTGGCTGATGTGATCATTATTGATACAGGGGCAGGAATTTCTGATGCAGTTTTAGAATTCCTAGTAGCCAGTGGAGAAATAATTTTAGTAACTACACCGGAGCCCACATCAATTACAGATTCCTATTCCTTGTTAAAGGCATTAAACAGACACCCCAGATTTTCCAGGGAGTCTTCACAAATTAAAATGGTGGCAAATAGGGTCAGCAGAACGGGAGAAGGTGAACAGTTATTTAATAAACTGGAACTGGTGGTTAGGAAATATTTAAAAATTCCGATTTCCTATTTGGGAGCAGTACCTATGGATTCACAGCTGGCACAGGCAGTAATGCAGCAAACACCTGTAACTTTATTGCATCCAAAGGCAAAGTCAACGCTGGCATATGAAGAAATTGCAGCCAAGCTGATGGGAGAGGAAAAGTCTGAAAGAAAAAGAGGAATGGCAGCATTTTTTTCACATATTATTTCGGGTAGAAGATAAAGATAAAGTATGAAAAGAGCAGGGAGAATAAAATGATTGATAAGTATTTTTCGCCGGGAGTTAAGGTAGAAATTCATCCGATAGTAAAAGGTGAGAATCAGAAAGTAGGAAGGAACAAGATTTATATTAGCCAGATTAACCAAGTGATAGATGAAGATAAGATAGAAATAATGATGCCGATTGATCAGGGCAAACTGATTCTTCTTCCGATTAACTCATTGTGTAAAATGGTTTCTATTACTTCTAACGGTCTTTTTGAGTGTAATATAAAAATTACAGACAGATATAAGAGTGGAAATGTATATTTGCAATTGGTAGAAATGGTTACTCCGATTAAAAAATATCAGAGAAGAGAGTACTACAGATATAGTTGTTCGGTCCCCATTACCACAAGAAAATTGGAAGAGAGTGAAAAAATCAAAATGAATTGGGATCACGATCTTCCGGGGATTCCAGCCACTGCATTAGATATAGGTGGTGGTGGTCTTCGGTTTTTAACAGATGTTTTCTACGAAACAGGAGAAGATATTGTCTGCTGCTTAAGATTAGAAACTCTTGGTGTGACTAAGGAAATTCAGGCATTAGGAAGAGTACTAAGCAGTAGGGAAATTACCAGAGGAAATGATAAAAGAGAAGTTAGAGTTCAATTTGAAGTAATTTCCAACTCAGCCAGAGAAGAAATTATACAGTTTATTTTTGAGGATGAACGTAGAAGAAGGAAGAATAATAGCTGGCATTAGGAGGGAAAATAATGAAAAAAATATTGCTGGTTGATGACTCTGCACTTATGAGAAGAGTGCTTTGTGATATAATAGAAACAGACAAAGATTTACGGGTAGTAGATCGTGCTACTAACGGGTTAGAAGCTTTGGAGCTCATCAAAAAAAATACTTATGATGCAGTAGTTTTGGACGTTAATATGCCTAAAATGAATGGACTTGAATTGTTGAAGGAGCTTCGAAAGAATAAGATTTCCGTTCGTATCATGATGGCCAGTACAGATACAAAAGAAGGAGCTCAGACAACCTTAGATTCGTTGGAGCTGGGAGCTCTTGACTTTGTACATAAACCGGATCGGGCATTGGATTGTCGTGGAGAAGAATTTGTTGCCAACTTTCTGAGGACATTAAATGCTGTTGCCAATTCTAATCCTCCTACGTTTACAAAGGTTTTTAGTAGAGAAGAAACTCAGAATACTAAAAAGATTGTAGAACTGGTAAAGAAAAAAGGTACAGCATTTGCAGGGAAGGCCATTGTAGCAATAGCCAGTTCCACCGGTGGACCGAAATCCTTACAATCAGTGATACCCAGATTACCGGAAAATTTGGATGCACCCGTAGTTCTTGTACAGCACATGCCCATGGGCTTTACAAAGTCCATGGCAGAAAGATTGGATTCTCTGAGTTCACTTCATGTTAAGGAAGCAGAAGAAGGAGAAGAACTGAAAAAGGGATGGGTGTATATTGCCAAGGGTGGAAGCCACTTAAACATTGTTGAAAAGCAGGGACGTACAATCATTCATTATTCAGATGAACCTTCAAGAGAAGGGGTAAAGCCTTGTGCTAACTATATGTATGAATCTCTTGCCAAGTGCAAGTTTGACGAAGTTCTCTGTGTTGTTATGACCGGAATGGGAGCTGACGGAACAGAAGGGATTACCAATCTTAAGAGCAAAAAGAAAGTGCATGTGATATCACAGGATGAACAAAGCTGTGTGGTATATGGAATGCCGAGAAGTGTTAAAAGGGCAGGATTATCAGATCAGGTTGTGGCTCTGGATCAAATTGCACAGGAGATTATTTTAAGAGTGGGGGTAAATTAAAATGGATGTAAGTCAGTATCTTGAGATTTTTATCGATGAAACTAAGGAGCATTTACAAACTCTGAATACTCAGATTTTGGAATTAGAACAAAATTCGGAAAATATGGACACGATTAATGAAGTGTTCCGTGCGGCTCATTCTTTAAAGGGAATGGCCGGTACCATGGGCTATAAAAGGATGCAGAATCTTACCCATGATATGGAAAATGTATTTTCGGAAGTTAGAAATGGTCACATAAAGGTAAGTGCCTCAATGATTGACTGCTTATTCCAATGTTTGGATGCCCTGGATGAATATCTTAATAACATTCAGGAAAGCGGCGATGAAGGAAGCAATAATAATGAGGTACTGATTAAAGAATTAAATGCCATGCAAACCGGTGAGGGACAGCCTGTTGAAGAAACAAAGACAGAAGTGGTAATTCAACAGGATGCTGTGTCAGAGGCGTCTCCCAAGGAAAAATGGAGAAATATGGTATTGGGAGAACCGGAAAAGCATGTTTTAGCTGAAGCATATAAACAAGGTAAAAATGTAATTGGACTTACTGTTTATGTGCAGGAGACTTGTATTCTTAAGGCAGCAAGAGCGTTTTTGGTATTTAAGGCATTAGAAGACTTGGGAGAAATTATTATTTCCTCACCTTCAGCTCAGGATATTGAAGATGAAAGATTTGATTATGATTTTAGCATTATTATGGTAACAAACAGTGAATTAAAGCAGGTGATTTCAGCGGCTTCAGGTGTGTCTGAAATTCAGGAGGTTTGTGCCAATTTAGTTGAAATAGAAGTTGGAGAAGTAAAGGAAGAGGTAAAAGAGGAAGTAAAAGAAGAGGAAACAGTTACAGAGAGTGCAACACAGACACCTGTTGCTGCAGAACCTAAGAAAAAGGAAACTAAACCTGCAGAAAAGAAAGGTAAGCCTGTAGTAAACCGAACTGTTCGTGTAGATATTGAGAAATTAGATGTTCTCATGAATCTCGTAAGTGAGTTGATTATTGCTAAAAACTCACTGGTATCAGCAACTAATGCAGAGGGAGCATCTAACAATGGTGTAAATGAGCATATTGAGTATTTAGAAAGTGTAACTACTAACCTTCATGAGTCTGTTATGAAGGTTCGAATGGTACCTATTGAAAGTGTAGTGAATAAATTCCCGCGTATGATTCGTGATCTCCAGAAGAAACTGGGTAAAAAGATGGAATTATATATGACAGGAGAAGAAACTGAGTTAGATCGTACTGTAGTAGATGAAATCGGTGATCCGTTAATGCACCTTTTACGTAACTCTGCAGACCATGGTCTTGAATCAGCAGAAGTAAGAAAGGAAAGAGGAAAACCGGAGGTTGGATCTATTTTCCTGGATGCTTATCAGGAAGGTAATAACGTAATTATTGAAGTCAGAGATGATGGAAATGGTATTGATGTTGAAGCTGTAAGAAGAAAAGCCATTGAAAGAGGAACTATTACAGAAGAACAGGCAGAGGATATGACGGAGAAAGAAATCATTAACCTGCTGTTCCTTCCCAGCTTTTCAACAGCAAAACAGGTATCTGATGTATCCGGCAGAGGCGTAGGTCTTGATGTTGTAAGATCTAAGATTGAAGCCTTAAGCGGAGAAGTAGAAGTTAAAAGTAAATTAGGAGTAGGTAGTACCTGGACCATCAGACTGCCTCTGACATTAGCGATTATTCAGGCACTTATGGTAGTGGTGGGCGGAGAAAAATATGCAATATCCTTAGGAAATATTCAGACTATTGAAGATATTTCTCCTTCTGATATTAAATATGTTCAGTCAAAAGAAGTGATTACCATAAGAGGAACAGTGATTCCGTTGCTTAGATTAAATGAAATTGTTGGTGTAGAATCCACAAAGAACGAAGATGAGAATATGATAGTTGTTATCGTGAAAAAGGGTGACAAGCTGGCAGGACTTTTAATTGATGAATTAATGGGACAGCAGGAAATCGTTATCAAATCTTTAGGAACCTATATTAATAAATGCAAAGAAATCAGTGGAGCAACCATTTTAGGAGATGGTGAAGTAGCATTGATTCTTGATACTAATGCATTGCTTTAAGGAGGGGTTGAGTAATGGAAAATACAAAACAGTTTTCAAATAATAACCAATATATCGTTATCTCTATGGGAGATGAAGAATTTGGTATTGATATCAAATATATTGATAATATTGTAAAAATGCAGCATGTAACACGTGTTCCTAATGTAGCCTCTTACATCAAAGGAGTAATCAATCTGCGCGGAGAGGTTATTCCGGTGATGAGCCTTAGATTAAAAATGGGCCTGGATAACGATGTTGAGACAAAAAATACAAGAATTATTATCTTAAAGCTGGAACAGTATGGGATGTTGGGAGTTATTGTTGACGAAGTTAAGGAAGTATTAACTTTAACTGACGGGGAAATTGAAAAGGTCGGTAGTAACAATAAGGAAGAAAAAGAAGGCTTTGTTTTTGCGGTAGGAAAGTATGATAATACACTAGTTTCCTTACTTGATTTAAATGCAGTTGCATTAGAAAGAGAATAAAATGCGGAGGTAAAGCATGGGCGACATTACTATTGGAAGTATGTCTTCACAATATTATGACGTTTTAAAAGAAATAGGTAACATAGGGGCAGGGAATGCAACAACTGCCCTTGCTACCTTGCTTCAATCTAAAATAGATATGGGCATGCCTGAGGTCAGACTATTGAAGTTTTCTGAAATTGGTCAGCTTTTAGGTGGTGAGGAGCAGGTGATGGCCGGTGTTTATCTGGCCATAGAAGGTGATATTAACGGAAGCATAATGTTTTTAGTTAAAGAAGAAGTTGCCATGCATCTCATCAGAAAAATGTTAGGTGATATGACCTCTGATACAATGGGGGATATGGAAAAATCAGCATTGAAAGAGATTTCCAATATAATTACAGGAGCTTATCTCAGCGCTATGAGCAGTATGACAAATTTATCTATTATACCTTCGATACCTGATTTATGTATAGATATGGCAGGAGCAATTCTTAGTGTGCCTGCGATCGAATTTGGTCAATTAGGAGATGAAATGCTCTTAATTCAGTCACAGATTTATGATACTGTGGCAATCGATGGTTTTTTTATCATGGTACCGGATATGGAATCTTATAAAAAGATTCTTAAGGCTTTGGGGATGACTGTTTAAAGGTAACTGTGATAGAGGATAAACAAAGGATTAGGGTTATGGAAATAAAGGTAGGAATGGCAGATTTAAATGTCTGCAGTGGTTCTGATTCCATTACAACGCTAGGTTTGGGATCTTGTGTCGGAGTAGTTTTATGGGATCCCAAATCTAAAATATGTGGGATGGTTCACGTAATGCTTCCGGATAGTACAAGTATACGGAATAATACTAATACTGCAAAGTTTGCAGATAGTGGAATTGAAGAACTATTAAAAAGAGTATTGGCAAAGGGAGCCAAAAGGCAAAACCTGGTAGCCAAAATAGCCGGAGGGGCTAAGATGTTCTCTATTCAGACAAAAACTGATTTAATTAGTATCGGAGAGAGAAATATTGAGGCTAGTAAAAAAAAGCTGAGAGAACTTAATATTCCTCTAAAAGCAAGTGATACGGGAGAAACGTACGGTAGAACGGTTACATTTTATCCGGAAACAGGAGAATACCATATAAAAAGAGTGGGGAAAGAGTTAAAAATAATATAAGGAACATAAGGAAATGAAGAAGAATAAATTAAAGTTGTTTCCAGTTTTTTTAATGTTAATAGCAGGAAGTATTACAAGTATTATGACATATTACTTCCAGTATGAAATTAAGGCAGCACTACTTTTATTGCTGTCTGTTTTGCTTATTTTTTATTTGTTAGGGTTGACCTTTATCAGAGTAATTATGTACTTTGATTTGAAAAATGAAGAAGAACAGAGAGCGAGGGAAGAAGAGGAGCTTATTCCCGAGGATGAAGGTATAATACAGGATGATCAGGGACTGAAGGTACCGGAGGAGGAAACAGAGGAAGAATAAGACCGATTCTGTTTTTAAGGGGATGATATATAAATGGATGAAACTGCAAGAAATGATTTATGGATAGCTTACGAAAAAAGTAATCAAAGTCAGGAAATTAGGGAAAAATTGATTTTGGAATATGCACCCTTGGTCAAGCTGGTGGCTGGAAGACTTAGTATGTATTTAGGATATAATGTTGAATATGAAGATCTTGTCAGTTACGGGGTATTTGGTTTGATTGATGCCATTGATAAATTTGATTATACAAAAGCAGTAAAATTTGAGACTTATGCATCTTTAAGAATCAGAGGAGCTATTCTGGATCAGATAAGAAAAATGGATTGGATTCCCCGTACGATTCGTCAAAGGCAAAAGCAGATCGATCAGGTTATGCGTCAAATTGAAAGTGAAAAGGGACGGGTTGCTACGGACGAGGAGATTGCTATCGCTTTAGGTATCAGTAACGATGAGTATCTGGAATGGCAGTCCAAAATGAAGATAACAAATATAGTTTCTTTGAATGAGTTTTTAGAGCAGGGAAGTGAGGTTCCTAATCCTACATCGGGAAGCAGGCACTTTATTATGCCGGAAGAGGCAATTGAACAGGAAGAAATAAAAAAAGTTTTAGTAGAGGCGCTTGGACTTTTAACTCAAAAGGAGAGAAGGGTTATTGAGTTATATTATTACGAAGAGCTTACACTTAAAGAAATTAGTTTTATTCTTGAAGTAACAGAATCCAGAGTTTCACAGCTACATACAAAAGCTTTGCAGAAAATGAAAATAAAATTAGGAAAATATATGGGGATTATAGAACGCGCGTAAAGGGGGACTTACTAGTGGTAATTAGCAAAGAACATTCATATTTTCAAGTAGTTAATGAGTCTGATAAAACATATCTCAAATTATTTCGGGGTAAAGAACCATTGCTTACCGGAGATGTTGCAGATTATTTAAATAAGTATTCCATTGCATATAATAGCGCAGATGTGAATAAGGCAATCAGTAGTGTTACGGGAGAAACTGTAATTAAGCTGAATGATAATAAGATTAAGCCCATTAGGGAAAGTTTAGTAATTAATATTTCTTCTGATAAGATGCAGGCTTGGGGAAGATTTTATCCTCCTTCTAATGATGGCAGTTCCATTACGAAGGAAGAGGTTCTGAATGACTTAAGATTTAAAGGAATTAATAATGGAGTAATTACAGAGAATATTGAAGCCTTTTTTAGAGAAAGAACATATGGAGTTAATATCCTTCTAGCCGAGGGAAAAAAACCAAGAGAAGGCAGAGATGCTAAAATAGAATATAAATTTAATGTAGATATTAAAGCCAGACCTACTTTAAAGGAGGATGGTGGTGTAGACTTTTTCCAGTTAAATATCATTAATCATGTGAGAAAAGGGGATTGTTTGGCTGTTCTTCATAAAGAAGATTTGGGAGATAACGGTTTTGATTTACAGGGGGGCGTAATTAAGCCAAAAACTGTTAAAAAGGAGATCTTAAAATTTGGTAGAAATATTTCAATTTCTGAAGATAAATGTGAGCTTTTCTCGGAGGTTGACGGCCATGTAACCTTAGTGGATGGTAAGGTATTTGTAAGTGATGTTATGACCGTAGAAAATGTTGATATTTCTACCGGCGACATTAATTATGAAGGAAATGTACAGGTAAACGGCAATGTTTGTTCTAATTTTACAGTAAGAGCAAGAGGTAATGTTGAAGTTCGAGGAGTAGTGGAAGGAGCCGAGATTTATGCTGAAGGTAATGTGACTATTGCCAGAGGTATTAATGGAATGGCTAAGGGCAAAATAAAAGCCGGTGGAAATGTAATAGCAAAGTTTATTGAAAATGCCAATGTAGAAGCCAGAGGTTATGTAGAAGCAGGTTCTATTCTTCATAGTCGCGTATCTGCAGGTACTGAAGTTCATGTAGGAGGAAAGCGTGGATTTATTACCGGCGGTCACGTATCTGCTACAAATTTAGTTGAAGTGAAGACCCTGGGCTCTGAGCTTGGAGCCAATACCATAGTAGAGATAGGGGTAAATCCTGAAATTAAAGCCAGATATGAGGAACTACAGCGAATTGTTGATGAGAATAACAAGACCTTAAGATCAGCGCAGCCTGTCCTTGATGCAGCTAAGAAAAAAATCTTTTCAGGTGTTAAATTGCCGCCGGCACAGGTAAAGCATATTCAGGAATTGTCAAATATTGTAACCGCAAAGAAGAAGGAAATTCAGTCTGCGTTAAAAGAAACGGAAGAGCTGGATGAACTGATGAATGTGGGAAATGATGCACAAATTGTAGTGCATGATAAGGTGTATCCGGGAACTAAAGTTGTAATTACAGATGTTTCTAAGATTGTTAAAACAGAAAGCCATTATTGTAGATTTATTAAATCTCAGGGAGATGTTGCAATTGTAGGAATGGTTTAGAATGGAGGAATTATGGCGATTGGGCATGTGGAACTGAATACTGCGATGACCAGAATTCAGGATTATACAGCAATGAAGCATAATGAAGATCAGAAAAGTTCCGTTCAGCAAGATCAGTTTCAAAATCAGTTTAATAAGGAACTAAATAAGGATATCAGACAAGTAACGAAAACAGACCAATCTGAATATCAGAATAAATCAGAGTATCAAAATAAAAAATTTGATGCAAAAGATAAAGGAAGTAATCAATATCAAGGAGATGGGGGAAAAAATAGAAAGCAGAAAAATCCTCAAAAGGAGAATAGAAGCTTTTCCACCGGAAGTTTTGACATGAGAGTATAGTATTTTAAATTATTTTACTAAATAGAGAAAAGAGAGTTGCTTTGGGAAGGTAATTGATCATAATTACTGACTTTCCCAAAACACAAAAAAGAAAATGGAGGACAGCCGGAGAATATCCGGCTGAAATTAATATGGGTGCATTGGAAATTGTTATAATTATTATAGGTATCATTATTATAGTAGGAAGCTTTTTTTTGCCGGAAGGGAGTAATGGAGTAGAAATTTCTATTCCGGACGAAGTAGTTAAAGATCTTATAGAAAAAGAAACAAAAAAAGCAATATTTCAGATTGAAGAACATACAGAAGAAACTATTTCGGCTTTGACAGCTAAAACAGAAAGAAGCATGGAGAAGCTTTCTAATGAAAAAATAATGGCTATTGATGAGTTTTCAAACACCATAATAGAAAAAATATATAAAAATCATGAAGAAGCAGTTTTTTTATATGATATGCTGAGTAATAAGCATATACAATTAAAAAATACTTTGGGTGAATTAGAAAAAAGTATTAAGATTTATAAAGAAGAAAACGGGCGCAAGACTGATGAAACAGACACGAATTATGCCATGTTCAAGGAAAATAAGGAAAAAACGGTAATAGAAGAGGCTGCTTTAAAAAATGTTTTATTAAATGAAATCAGTACAGGAATATGTGCAAAAAAAACGGATGAAGAGAATATTACAGATAATCCGGAGATGTTAGAAGAAATGACCGTTTTGGATAAAGGTGAAGAACGAAGAGAAGGAGCAGAAGAAAAGGAATTGATTCTTAACTACCACAAGGCAGGAAAAACTGATGTCGAAATAGCCAGGATTTTGGGTATGGGAGTAGGTGAAGTGAAGTTGATTATCGGATTATTTGAAGGTAATCATTAGGATGTTGCTTTAAAAAAGAAGAAGGGAAGAAGATGTCATGAATTTAAAGTATTATATGCGGGGAGTAGGTACCGGCATTATATTTACCACAATGATTTTTCTTGCATTCGATAAACCTAAAGCATTGACGGATGCAGAAATCAAGCTTAGAGCGGCAGCCTTGGGAATGGTAGAAGAGAATAGTTTAATGTCCGAAGCTGATGCTATTGCAAAAGAAGAGGGGCCGGAAGAGAATAATGAGCAAACAGATGCTGTTGATAATAATGTTGATAGCAGTCAGGACACTGTTGCTGAGGCAGAGGAACAGTCTGTCAAGGAGGAAGAGGAAAAAAACTTATCTCCTTCAACGGAGGCTTCGGATAGTGAAAGTCACCTTATAACCAAAGAAGAAAGCGTAGTTGAAAACTATGAAGATCCTCAATTTTCAGAAGAAAAGAATGATAGCACAGGAGAAGAGATAGCCCAGCAAGACAAGGAGTATGTGAGCTTTATTGTAGAAACAGGTGATGTAGCCAGAACTGTCAGTACAAAATTATATGAAGCAGGATTAATAGAGTCAGTAGAAGAATACAGTAATTTTCTGTCAGGTAATAGTTACAGCTATCGTATCAGAGCTGGAGAATATCAGATTCCTGTAGGAGCTGATTATCAAGAGATTGCCAATATCTTATGTAAATTGCCTTAAGAGTAAAATAAGAATTTCTCTTATGATTTAAATAATAGCTTACAAATGTATTTATAAAAGTACAAAAAATTATAAAAATAGGTCTTGTCAAAATGAAATAGGTTTGATAAGATAGCAAAGTCGCCACGG
>JAFYWD010000239.1 GCA_017558205.1 Lachnospiraceae bacterium
AATTCTTTTTTGGGAATCAGGGCGGAATACTGTCCGTCTACCGCTACAAAGGCTCCAAAATTTTTACTGATTTCGTAAACCACGCCTTCTACCTTATCTTCCCTTTTATAAGGGCTGTCTGTTCCTAGATAGTGATATACCTTGGCTGTGGCACAAAGACGGCTGCTCTTATCAATATAAAGGGCTACCAGACAACGGTCACCTTCCTTTAAGGGCCTTGTCTGTTCACGGAAGGGAAGCAGCAAATCCTTTTCCAGTCCCCAGTTTAAAAATGCTCCCATTTTTGTTACCTGGGCTACCTCCAGCTCCTTAATTTGTCCCATTTCCAGGAGAGGAGTATTGGTTGTGGCAATTAACCTGTCTTTAGAATCTTTGTATAAAAATACCTCCAGCTCATCCCCCGGCTTTACTCCCTCCGGTACCTGCTTCATGGGAAGCAGTACTCTCTCTTCTTCATTTCCCTCATTTTTATCAATCAGATATACTCCGAATTCTACCTTTTTTAATACCTGTAATCTTTGCTTTTCTCCTAATTTTAACATCTGTCTGCTCCGTTCTTTTATTTAATCGTATCATTATTTATATTCAACCACCACATAAGGCTGCCTGTGTTCATCATACAATACTACCGTATAAGTATCTACCCCTATGTAACAGCAAGGATATAATATATCTCCCAAATGTGCCTGATTTTTATATTCAGCCCTCAATTGTCTGACCTTAAAATCTTCCGGAAGATAAGCGGAGGTTATTTTAATATATTGTCCGTTATTTACATGAAGATTACAATCCAAATGATGCCTTTGAATGGTTACCGGCTCCTGCTGTTTTTCTTCCCCTTCAACGGTAATTTTTCTGGGAGCATAGTCCATCTCCAGCTTTTCTTCTTTTTTATAAGTATCCAAAAGCTCCTGAGGTATTTTCATGGGACGAAGATTTTTCAGTTCCAGCAGAATCCAGAGAGAATCTGCTTTTGCCACTTTCCTCCCTTCCTTTTCCAGAAAAAAGTTTCTTTTTCCCATAAAGGATTTAAAGTCATAGGGAAGGGTCCCTACCGTAATCTCTTCTCCCAGTGTGGGATATTCCTCTATTACAATCTGCCAGTAAGTCAAAACCCAGGTCAAGCCCTTGGGTTCCAAATAAGAAAAGCCTACTCCCAGCTCTTCCGTCTGGAAGGTGGAACAATCCTGGAAATAATCTATAATTCCGGTTAAAGACAGTCGCTTATTCTCATCTGTTTCACTAAATCTAACTTTCCCGTTAAAACAATACATGTTCCCTCTCCGTCTGTATCTATCTTATTTTACAATCATAGCTATTACTTTTTTCAAACAGGCCGGCTTATGGCTTTTATGTAAATAAAACAAAGATACTCAAACTTCTTCTTATTTGAGTATCTCTGTCTTATGATAACAGTTCAGCCTTCCGCTTTCTGTCATGTCTTATGATACTTGTTTGTAACTATTCCGTATCTTTATTTCATTTTTCTGTTGGATACAGTTACTTCCTTTAATGTCTGTTCTGCTCTTTTTTCAGGGATTACTACCTTGTCTAAGTGCCAGATTTCATCTACATATTGCTGGATTGTTCTGTCAGAAGTAAACTTACCGGAGCAGGCTACATTCAGGATTGCACTCTTAGCCCAGCCCTTTTCATCTCTATAAGCAGCCTCGACACGCTTCTGAGCTTCTGCATAAGATTTGAAATCCTTTAAGATAAAGTAACGGTCTGCCACATCTGTTTCCTGGGTATTTAATAAGGAGTTGTACAGAGAGCGGAATAATTCTGTATCGTAAGAATATGTTCCGTTTACCAACTGCATCAATACCTTACGGATATCAGGATCGTTGTTGAATACTTCCATAGGATTATAGCCGCCATGATTTTCATAATTAATTACTTCATCAGAGCTTAATCCGAAGATAAATGCATTTTCTTCTCCTACTTCTTCTACGATTTCCACGTTAGCACCGTCCATGGTACCAATAGTTAAAGCACCGTTTAACATAAACTTCATGTTACCTGTACCGGAAGCCTCTTTACTTGCTGTAGAAATCTGCTCAGAAACATCTGCTGCCGCAAAAATTAATTCTGCATTAGATACACGATAGTTTTCGATGAATACTACCTTCAGTTTTCCGTTAATGGAGGTATCATTGTTAATTACGTCTGCTACTGAATTGATTAATTTAATAGTCAATTTCGCTGTTCTGTAGCCGGCTGCTGCCTTTGCACCGAAAATAAAGGTTCTTGGATAGAAATCCATTTCCGGATGCTCTTTAATTTCATTGTAGAGATACATTACATGAAGAATATTCAGTAACTGTCTCTTATATTCATGAAGTCTCTTAACCTGTACATCAAAGATGGAACGGGGATCTACTTCTATTCCGTTATGCTCTAAGATATAGTTGGCAAGACGTACCTTATTCTGATATTTGATATTCATGAATTCCTGCTGGGCTTTTTCATCATCTGCATAAACCTTTAATTTGTTAATAGCAGGAAGATCTGTAATCCAGTCAGCACCTACATGATCGGTTACCCAGTCTGCCAATAAAGGATTGCCGTGAAGAAGGAATCTTCTCTGGGTAATTCCGTTTGTCTTATTATTGAATTTTTCAGGCATCATTTCGTAGAAATCTTTTAATTCCTGATTTTTCAGGATTTCTGTATGAAGTCTGGCTACACCATTAACTGAATAGCCTGCTGCAATGGCAAGATGAGCCATTTTTACCTGTCCGTCATAAATGATAGCCATTTTTCTAACTTTATCATGATTTCCCGGATATTTACGTTCAATTTCAATAATAAATCTTCTGTTGATCTCTTCTACAATCTGATAAACTCTGGGAAGAAGTCTGGAGAATAATTCAATGGGCCATTTTTCCAAAGCTTCTGCCATAATGGTATGATTGGTATAAGCACAGGTCTTTGTTGTTACTTCCCATGCTTCATCCCATGTTAAATAATATTCATCCATTAAAATTCTCATTAATTCTGCTACTGCTACTGTAGGATGGGTATCATTTAACTGGAAGGTAACCTTCTCATGGAACTTTCTAACATCGTCATGAGTTCTCATGTATTTTGCTACAGCTTCCTGTACTGATGCGGAAATAAAGAAGTACTGCTGTTTTAAACGCAATTCCTTACCTGCATAGTGGTTGTCGTTAGGATATAATACTTCTACGATATTACGGGCAAGATTTTCCTGCTCTACCGCTTTATGGTAATCTCCCTTGTCAAAGGAATCTAACTGGAAGCAGTTTACTGCCTCGGCATCCCAGATTCTTAAGGTATTAACAATACCGTTTCCATAGCCTACTACGGGAAGGTCAAAGGGTACTGCCATTACAGACTGATAGCCTTCCTGAGAAAATACATTTCTTCCGTTTTCATCCATATGTACGCTTACATAACCGCCAAATTTAACTTCCTTGGTATACTCAGGTCTTCTGAGCTCAAAAGGATTGCTGTCTACCAGCCAGTTATCAGGAACCTCTACCTGGAAGCCATCTCTGATTTGCTGTTTAAACATACCGTAACGGTAACGGATACCACAGCCGTAAGCAGGATATCCTAAGGTTGCCAGGGAATCTAAGAAGCAGGCAGCCAGTCTTCCCAGACCACCGTTACCTAAAGCCGCATCCGGCTCCTGGTCTTCTACCATGTTAATATCTACTCCCAATTCCTCCAGGGCTTCCTGTACAGGCTTATAAGCCTGTAAGTTAATAATATTATTACCCAGGGCACGACCCATTAAAAACTCCATGGACATGTAATATACCATTTTAGGATCCTGCTCTTCGTATTCTCTCTGGCTGTTTAACCAGTGATCAATAATTGCATCCTTAATTGCGTAAGACACCGCCTGAAAGATCTGCTGAGGTGTTGCCTCATCCATTGTCTTACGATACAGTGTCTTTACATTATAAAGAACGCTGTTCTTAAAAAGCTCTTTGTTAAACTTGCTCATAAATGAAACCTGTGTTGCCATTTTTACACTTTTCCTCCTTTTAAACATATCTTTTAACCTTTTCCCTCTGCATTTTATGTTTTAAATGCGTTCTACACCTATCATAACACTTTCCTGGTTAACGTTCCATTCTTTTTTGTTATTTAGTGCTTCCCCATAAATAAATTCATCGGCCAGTACTTTTTCCCCTATTACTGTCTGATTTTTCTTTACGATTTCTGCTACCTTTTCATTTTCTGTTACAGAAACCTTTATATGATCCATTACTTCAAAATCAGCTTCTTTTCTCATAGTCTGAATTTTACTGATTACTTCGTAAACAAATCCTTCTTCTAACAGCTCTTCACTGAGATTGGTATCCAGTACTACTGTAATTTTGTTATCTGCCTCAGATACATAGCCTTCCTTCTGACTCATGGAAATTAATAAGTCTTCCTTGGTCAAGCTTACTTCCACATCCTGTACCGTAAATACCAGAGCACCCTTTTCATTTAACTCATCCATGGCATTGTTTCCATCCAGAGCTGCCAGTGTCTTCTGAATTCCACCCAGCTGTTTTCCGTATTTAGGTCCCACGGTTTTTAACTGAGGCTTGAAGGTATAAGAAGTAAATTCTCTTACATCATCGGTAAAGATAACATTTTTAACATTTAATTCATCTGCAATGATTTCTTTATAAAAATCACCTAAGCTGAAGTCTGCCTTAATAAACATATTTCCGATTGGCTGACGGTTTTTAATGTTTGCAGTATTTCTGCAGGCACGCCCCATTACTACTACATCCAAAAGCTCTTCCATATCTTTTTCCAGCTGCTTATCGATAAAGCTTTCATCAGCTACAGGATAATCACATAAATGAATACTTTCCGGTGCACTCTGATCAATACTTCTTACAAGATTCAGATAGATTTCCTCTGTCATAAAGGGAATCAGAGGTGCTGCTACCTTGGCAACAGTTACCAGAGCAGTATACAGTGTCATATAAGCATTGATCTTATCCTGCTCCATTCCCTTGGCCCAGAAACGTTCTCTTCCTCTTCTTACATACCAGTTACTCATATCATCTACAAATTCCTGTAAGGCTCTTGCAGATTCCGGAATTCTGTAATTATCCAAATGAGTATCCACTGTAGTAATCAAAGTATTTAACTTAGATAACAGCCATTTATCCATTACAGATAATTTATCATATTCCAAGGTATATTTGGTAGCATCAAACTGATCAATATTAGCATAAAGTACAAAGAAGGCATAGGTATTCCACAAGGTTCCCATGAATTTTCTCTGTCCTTCTACTACTGCTTTTCCGTGGAAACGGTTGGGCAGCCAGGGAGCGGAATTAATATAGAAATACCAACGGATAGCATCTGCACCATAGGTTTCCAGTGCTTCAAATGGATCTACCGCATTTCCCTTGGACTTACTCATTTTCTGTCCGTTTTCATCCTGTACATGGCCTAATACGATAACATTTTCGTAAGGTGCTTTATTGAATAACAGAGTAGATTCTGCCAATAAAGAGTAGAACCATCCTCTTGTCTGATCCACTGCTTCGGAAATAAACTGTGCAGGGAACTGCTTTTCAAATAATTCCTTATTTTCAAAAGGATAATGATGCTGTGCAAAAGGCATGGCTCCGGAGTCGAACCAGCAGTCAATTACCTCAGGTACACGTTTCATTTCTTTTTCACATTTGGGACATTTACAAATAATTTCATCAATGTAAGGTCTGTGAAGCTCTACCGTCTTAGCAGCAGGGTTACCGCTTAATTTTTCCAGCTCTTCCCTGCTTCCGATAGCTTCCTGATGTCCACAGTCCTGACACTA
>JAFYWD010000240.1 GCA_017558205.1 Lachnospiraceae bacterium
AAATAAGAAAAGTAGGGGATTGCAGGACAAGAAGAAGTCTTCCCCTCTGTCGGAAGTCCTGGGAGGGCGTAGGCCTAAAAAAGTGGAAATTCCCACAGATCCCGGACGGAAAGAAGGCTTGGACATATTTTCGGACAAGAGCGAAGATAGTAATGAACAGCAATAATACAGGAAATCTCTCCGATGGTATAGAAGCCTTAAGTAAGGTTTTTAATTTAAAAGGAAAGGTTATCCCTTTAACTGAGGATAATGTGGTTCTGATGGGAGAAATGCAGGATGGGTGTATGATAGGCAGGCAATCTACGGAGATTATGTAGTAGTAAAAAACAATCTTTTACGTCACAACGTAATGAAGCTTAGGATGCATATTTTTGGATATTTAATTGAAGAATATTAATAAAAAAATATAGGTAACAAAAGGATTTAAACAGAAACCCGGTTTAAATCCTTCTTTTTCTCAAAAAAACTGTGATATCTTTAACACAGTAAATTATTAAAGAAAATTTATAAATATTTATGAGTTTTTATTTTCATGCAGGGATTTCTATGATATAATAACATTCACTGAATAATTGTATACAATAATACATATAACTTAGGAGGAAAAAATGGAAAGTAGTACTATTCAAATCTTACTGGCAATGATAATTTACATGACCATTGTTGTGGTAATCGGTCTTATTTTTACCAAAAGAGCCAATACTAATTCAGAGGAATACTTTTTAGGAGGAAGATCCTTAGGTCCCTGGGTAACAGCCATGAGTGCAGAGGCATCTGATATGAGCGGATGGCTTCTGATGGGACTTCCCGGAGTTGCTTACTGGTGTGGTTTGGCTGATGCCAGCTGGACGGCTATTGGATTGGCAATCGGAACCTATGTTAACTGGCTGGTAGTTTCCACAAGACTTCGTCGCTATAGCGTAGTGGCAGGAAATGCCATTACCTTACCGGAATTCTTCTCCAATCGTTTCCGTGAAGAGAAGAAGGTAATTATGACAATCTCAGCTTTGTTTATTTTAATATTCTTTACGGTTTACGCAGCCAGCTGCTTTGTAACCTGCGGAAAGCTGTTTTCTACCTTATTTGGACTTCCCTATCTGTCTATGATGCTGTTAGGGGCTGTATTCGTTTTGATCTATACTCTTTTAGGTGGTTTCCTGGCAGAAAGTGCTTCAGACTTTATGCAGGGGGTGGTAATGATTGTTGCTCTTGGTATTATCGTGTGTGTCAGTACCGTACAGGCAGGAGGCCTTCAGGCAGTTATGGAAAATGCAAAATCCATTCCGGGATTTTTTGAATTTTTTGGACTGGCAACACCGGTAGTAGATGAGGCGGGAGTTCAGCTGATTGAAAACGGACTTCCTGTTTTTGGAGAGGCTACTGATTACGGCATCTTAAAAATTGCCTCTATGCTGGCTTGGGGCCTGGGATACTTTGGTATGCCTCAGGTATTGCTTCGTTTTATGGCCATCAGAAAAGAAGAGGAATTAAAGCTTTCCAGAAGAATTGCCATGATCTGGGTAGTAATTTCTTTGGCTATTGCCGTATTTATTGGAATCGTTGGAAGATTTTTATTCCCTACCGTACATATGACTGCTACTTCAGCAGAAAATATTTTTATTACCTTATCCACCAGCTTTTTACCTCCCTTATTTGCCGGCTTTGTTATGGCAGGAATTTTGGCAGCTACCATCAGCTCTTCAGATTCCTATTTATTAATAGCAGCCAGTGCCTGTGCTAAGAATTTATATCAGGGAATTGTAAAGAAAGATGCTGATGATAAAAGTGTAATGAAGGTAACAAGAATTACCCTGCTTGTAATTGCACTGATAGCTATTGTAATTGCCTTAGACGAACAAAGTGTTATTTTCAAAGTAGTATCCTTTGCCTGGGCAGGCTTTGGTGCAACCTTTGGTCCTTTAATGCTGTTCTCACTGTTCTGGAAAAGAATCAACCGTCAGGGTGCGGTAGCCGGTATGATCACCGGAGGAGTAATGGTCTTTGTATGGAAGCTTGCAATCAGTAAATTAGGCGGTGTATTTGCTATCTATGAATTATTACCTGCCTTTTTAATTTCTTCGGCATGCATCATTGTGGTATCCTTACTGACAGCACCTCCTTCAGAAGCCTTAAATCGTGATTTTGAAAATGCAAAGAACGGAAAGTATTAAAAAGAAATACTGGTTTTTCTTAGAGTAAGAAAGAATAATAAGAAAAAAGATACAGAAAATAATAGACGGAGGATGTTAACACCATCCTCCGTCTATTGTTATAATCTGGCCTGTAAGATAGGAAGGGGAATCTGCCAGCATAAGACAAAGCTCCGCCACCTCCTTTGTGCTTCCCATACGATCACAGGGAATATCGGAAATAATACTATCTAACTCCTCACGGGTAAAATCCTGATTCATATCAGTATCTATCAAGCCACAGGAAATGGCATTTACTGTGATATTACTGGGTCCCAGTTCTTTTGCTAAGGCCTTGGTAAAAGCATTGACACCTCCCTTAGAGGCTGAATAGGCAACCTCCATAGAAGAACCGTGCTCGCCCCAGACAGAGGAAATATTAATGATCCGTCCCTGTTTTGCAGAAACCATGGAAGGAACAGCTAATTTACAGGTATAAAAAAGAGAATTGAGATTTGTATTTATTACCTGCTGCCAGTCCTCCGGCTCCATATCTGTTAACAATCCGATATAAGAGATTCCGGCATTGTTAATCAGAACAGTAAGAGGAGGAAGCAGGGTAAACAGTTGACGAACCTGAGAATAATCACCACAGTCACATTGATAAACTTTACAGGAAATCCTGTAAGTATCCTCCAGTTCTTTTTTTAATTTCTCTAAAAGAGAAATATTACTTTTACAAGTCAGATACAGGTCATATCCCCGGGTGGCAAAGGAAAATGCTATGGCTCGCCCTATACCACGTGAGGCACCTGTGATTAATACATTTTTTTTCATATCCTTCTCCTTGTGTTATAATATCTTTATAGAAGATATTCTTTTTCAGTGAATTTTTAGAAGCAACCTATCACTTAAGTAAGTCAGTGATAGAAAAGAAATGTGCTTTAGTCACAGAAAAAGATTTTCAACAGAGTATAATCAACTATCATAATAAGTGTAGTATAGGGGAAGAGAATAAGGAAATCAAGCAATGGAATTCAGAAAGGATGAGAATAAAATGAAGGATGTAATTATTGTAGGAAGCGGACCGGCAGGCATGGGGGCTGCCTTATATGGAAGAAGGGCTGGTTTAGATACATTAATATTAGATGCTACCGGTATGCCGGGAGGACAGATCACTACAACCTACGAGGTAGATAATTATTTAGGTCTGCCCGGTATTAACGGCTTTGATATGGCAATGGCTTTTCAGGAACATGTAAAAAAATTTGGTGCCCAGTGGGAGCCGGGAAAAGTTTCTGAGATAGAAAAACAGGATAATTACTTTGTAGTAAAGACAGGAGAGAAGGAATATCAGGGAAAAACAGTAATTCTGGCAGCCGGAGCTTCTCATAATAAATTAGGAGTACCGGGAGAAGAGGAGTTAACCGGGATGGGAGTATCTTATTGTGCTACCTGTGACGGTGCCTTTTATCGGGGGAAAACTACCGTAGTGGTAGGAGGAGGAGATGTGGCCATTGAGGATGCCATATTTTTAGCAAGATTTTGTGAAAAGGTTTATCTTGTTCACAGAAGAGACAGTTTGAGAGGAGCTAAAATTTTACAGGACAGGCTATTTGAGCTTCCTAATGTAGAAGTAATCTGGGACAGTGTCGTGGAACGGATTGAGGGAACAGAGGCAGTAGAACAGATTCATTTATTAAATAAGAAGAGTGGTGAAAAACGTGTGCTTTCTGCCCAGGGGATTTTTATTGCTGTAGGAATTCATCCAAATACGGAAAATTTCCAAAATCTGGTAGAAATGGATGAGGCCGGATATATAATAGCAGGCGAAATGGGAGAGACAAGTGTTCCCGGAGTTTATGTAGCGGGAGATACCAGAACAAAGGAGCTTCGTCAGGTAATTACGGCAGTGGCAGACGGTGCTAACGCCATTACCAGCGTTCAAAAATATTTGCTGGAAAATAAATAAGAAAAGTTTTTTCAATTAGGAGAAATGGGAGAAAAATATTGACAGATACTATCATAAATGTTACGATAAGGGAGCAGTTGTTACAAAAGTATTACAACTTTTAAAAAAAGTTTAAGAGGATAGTATATGTTAAAAAGAAAAGCAAAAATTGCTGCCGGTGTCCTTAGTACCTTAATACTGATAACCGGAGTGGAGCTTCCCGCTTATGCAGTGGAGCTGGACAGTATTTTACCGGCTGCCGGCTTAAGTCTTTCCTTAGAGGAAGGTGTCTATGTAAAAAAGGTAGCAGAGGATAAGGGATTAGATGTACAGGGAGTAGGAATGGAGTTCGTAGATCCCGTTGAGACCTCAGAGCTGGTAAAAGAGCAGATTCTGAAGGAAATGAAAAAAGACTATTCCAATCTGGTAATTGCCCAGGTAAGTGATTATGTAAATGTTCGCAGTCTTCCCGGTGAAGAGGGACAGATTGTAGGTAAGCTTTACAATAATTCCGTAGGGGAATTTCTGGAAGAAGAGAATGGCTGGTATAAGATCAGATCCGGAGAGTGTACAGGATATGTTAAGGGTGAGTACTGTGTAACCGGAGAGGAAGCTAATCAGGTAGCAGAGGAAATCGGAAGACGAATTGCTATTGTCAATACAGAAACCTTAAATGTACGTAAAGAAGCAACTACAAAGTCAGCTATTATCGGTCAGGTACCTAAGGAAGAAGTATTAACTGTTACAGATACTTCTGAAGGATGGGTACAGGTAAAGGTAGAAGAAGGCACCGGATATGTTTCAGAAGAATATGTGGAGCTGAGTATCGAATTTACAGAGGCTGAATCTATTGAACAGGAAAGAGCGCGTTTAGCCAGGGAAGAAGAGGAAAGAAGAAAAGCAAGAGAAGCTTCAAGGAAAGCCAGAGAGGCAGAGGAAGCAGCTAATGCAGGGACAGAACAAAAGGCTGTAGTAACAGAGGACAGTGCCCGATTAGGACAGCAGGTAGCAGATTTTGCCCTTCAGTTTGTAGGAAACCCATATGTTTATGGAGGAACCAGTTTGACAAACGGTGCAGACTGCTCAGGCTTTGTTATGAGTGTATATGCTAACTTTGGAGTATCTCTGCCACATTCAGCCAATGCAGACCGTAAAAGGGGAACAGGTGTAGCTTCTATTGAAGAAGCCATCCCGGGAGATATCGTTTGCTATTCCGGTCATGTGGGTATTTATATTGGAAACGGTCAGATTGTTCATGCCAGTAACTCCAGAACAGGAATTATTATTTCCAATGCTCATTATGACAGAATATTGGCAGTAAGAAGAATTTTCTAATACAGGAGATATTATTATAAGTATAAATAAAAAGTACAGGGAAATCCGTTAAGGATTTCCCTTTTTTACACATAGGGTAAAAGGAGTTTTAAAAAGTCTGAATATATTTTTTTTAAAAACATGTCTTGACTAAAAACACCTTATTCATAATGCACAAAACTTTAAAATATCAAATGTGAATATAATAAATGAAAAGAAAAGTTATCCACATCGAAAAATGCAGAGTTTTAGGAAAAAACCACTTATACACTAAGTTATACACATTATCCACAGGATAATCAGTGTTTTTTTAATACGAAAAAAATAAAAAAAGAAAACAGATGTTTTGTTACATATTTCTAAAACAGAAAAAAACAAGAAAAAAAACAAAAATAATCACAAGAAAAAAATAAGCAATAATTATTAAAAAAAACTGAAAATTGATAGTTGTAATGGACAAATGATAGATAAAATGGTAGAATAAGTTATGGCAAAATTCTGTTTGTCATAATCTAGGAACAGAAGGGATGATAAGTATGAAATTTATTATCAGTGGAAAAAATATTGACATTACCCCCGGACTTAAAACAGCTGTAGAGGATAAGCTGGGAAAGCTGGAAAAGTATTTTTCAGCAGAGACAGAAGTGCATGTAACTCTGGGAGTAGAAAAAGAGCGTCAGAAGATTGAAGTTACCATTCCTGTAAAAGGAAACATTATCCGTTCAGAGCAGGTAAGTAACGATATGTATGTTTCCATCGATCTGGTAGAAGAGATTATTGAAAGACAATTGAAGAAATATAAGAATAAGATTATCGATAAGAAGCAGGCTTCTCCTCATTTTAAACCGGAATTTATAGAGAAGGACTATATGGATGATGAAGAGGTTGAGATTGTAAGAACTAAGCGCTTTGATATTAAGCCCATGTATCCGGAAGATGCCTGTGTGCAGATGGAGCTGTTAGGACATGATTTCTTTGTGTTTGTGAATGCAGAGACAGATCAGGTAAATGTGGTTTACAAGAGAAAAGGCAATACTTACGGAATTATGGAGCCTGATGTATAAAAGTGTAAAGGTAATCGGTATTGACTAAGATGAAAAAGGAGTCCCAGGGATGACAGGGGCTCCTTTTTTTAACTTTCAACTATCCCATTATCTTATCTCAAAAAAATATTCAAAGAAAAATATTCAGAGAAAATTATAAGAAGCGGCATAACGGTTCAATATTTGTTGGAAAATAGAAAGCGGCAGAATATCGGATAAAATATGTCAAATATACACAAATTTCATGGAAAATAAAGAAAAAATATATAAATAGGAATACAAATATGGTATAAATAAAGTATCATCAAAAAAAAGATGAAAAGCAGCAGAATTTTTTAGGAAAGAAGGCTTAGAGAGTGAAGAAAACCATTGCAAAAAGAAAATCACTATGATAGAATAATGAAAGCGGTAATGACAAAAAAATAACAATCTTAAAAATCTTTTCTACAGTCTGCTGGAGAAAACGGAAAGTAATAAATTAAGGTTAAATTAAGAAAGGAGTCATTAAAATGGCAAAAAAAGTAGTATTAGCAGGTGCATGTCGTACAGCAATCGGATCTATGGGTGGTTCTTTATCCACAACACCGGCAGCTGACCTGGGTGCAGTAGTTATTAAAGAAGCATTAAACAGAGCAGGAGTAGCTCCTGAACAGGTTGATCAGGTATATATGGGATGTGTAATCCAGGCAGGTCTTGGACAGAACGTGGCACGTCAGGCATCCATCAAAGCAGGACTTCCTATTGAAGTTCCCGCTGTAACAATTAACGTAGTATGTGGTTCCGGTCTTAACTGTGTAAATATGGCAGCTCAGATGATTCAGGCAGGAGATGCTGATATCGTTGTTGCCGGTGGTATGGAAAACATGTCTATGGCTCCTTACGCAATGAAACAGGGTCGTTACGGATACAGAATGGGAAATGGCCAGTTAGTAGATACCATGGTTAATGATGCATTATGGGATGCATTCAATAATTACCACATGATCCAGACCGCTGATAATATTGCTGAGCAGTGGGGATTAACAAGAGAAGAATTAGATGAGTTTGCAGCAAAGAGCCAGCAGAAGGCAGAAGCAGCTCAGGCAAGAGGTGCGTTTGAAGATGAAATCGTACCTGTAATGATTAAGAAGAAAAAAGAAATGGTTGAATTCAAGGTAGATGAAGGTCCTCGTGCCGGAACTACAGCAGAAAGCCTTGGAAAGCTTCGTGCTATCAATCCTAACGGTGTTGTTACAGCAGGAAATGCTTCCAGCATCAATGACGGTGCAGCTGCTATCGTAGTTATGAGCGAAGAAAAAGCAAAAGAATTAGGTGTGAAGCCTATGGCTACTTTCGTGGCAGGAGCTTTAGGCGGAGTAGATCCTACCATTATGGGAATCGGACCTGTTGCTTCTACTAAGAAGGTTATGGATAAAGCAGGATATAAGATTGAAGACTTTGATATTATTGAAGCTAATGAGGCTTTTGCAGCACAGTCTGTAGCAGTAGGAAAAGATTTAGGAATCGATGTAGACAGACAGCTGAATCCTAACGGGGGAGCAATTGCTTTAGGACATCCTGTAGGAGCATCAGGCTGTCGTATCTTAGTTACCCTTCTTCATGAAATGGAAAAAGCTGATGCAAAGAAAGGTCTTGCTACCCTTTGTATCGGTGGAGGAATGGGTTGCTCTACTATCGTAGAAAGAGATTAAGGAATATAATTTGATTCGTGAAGTGATATAAAAAGGGAATTGCTATGTTCAATAAGGAAAATCAGGATTTTCAAAGGAATATGGCAATCCCCTTTGTTAACGTAATGAAGCGAAGCAAAAATATAGAAGTAAAAAATATAAAAGGAGAAAGATCATGGAATTTGTTTTATATGAAGTAAAAGGTGCCACGGGTATCATCACAATTAACCGTGAAAGAGCATTAAATGCTTTAAACTCCACAGTACTGGAAGAATTAGACCAGACTCTGGATGCTGTAAATTTAGAGGAAGTAAGATGTCTTATTTTAACCGGTGCAGGACAAAAATCCTTTGTAGCAGGAGCTGATATCGGGGAAATGAGCAACTTAACAAAAGCAGAAGGAGAAGCTTTCGGTAAAAAAGGAAATGATGTATTCCGTAAATTAGAAACCTTCCCTATTCCTGTAATTGCAGCAATTAACGGTTTTGCATTAGGTGGTGGATGCGAAATTGCCATGAGCTGTGACATCAGAATCTGTTCTGATAATGCAGTCTTCGGCCAGCCTGAGGTAGGTCTTGGAATTACTCCCGGTTTTGGAGGAACACAGAGACTTGCACGTCTTGTAGGTGCAGGAATGGCAAAACAGATGATCTATACTGCAAGAAATATTAAGGCTGATGAAGCGTACAGAATCGGACTTGTAAATGCAGTTTATACTCAGGAGGAATTAATGCCTGCAGCAGAAAAAATGGCAGCCGGAATTGCAAAAAATGCACCTATTGCAGTTCGTAACTGTAAAAAAGCAATCAACGATGGCTTAGACGTAACTATGGACGAAGCAATCGTGATTGAAGAAAAATTATTCGGAGACTGCTTTGAAACAGAAGACCAGAAATACGGTATGGCATTCTTCTTAGACAAGAATAAAGAAAAAGTAAAAGAGCCTTTTAAAAATTGCTAAGCTATAACCAGATCCGGTCATTATAAATAAGCAGCCGGAGCAGTTATCAACATATTAAATTTTAAAATCAGGAGGATTAAACCATGAAAGTAGGTATTATCGGAGCCGGTACTATGGGTGCCGGAATTGCACAGGCATTTGCTGAAACAGAAGGATATGAAGTATATCTTTGTGATATCAACGACGAGTTTGCTGCCAACGGAAAAGCAAGAATTGCAAAAGGATACAGCAAATTAGTAGCAAAAGAAAAAATTACTCAGGAATATGCTGATGGTATTTTAGCTAAAATTACAACCGGAACAAAAGATATCTGTACAGATGCTGATTTAGTAGTAGAGGCAGCCTTGGAAGTAATGTCTGTTAAACAGCAGACCTTTAAAGAATTACAGGATATCGTTCCTGCTAACTGTATTTTTGCTACCAATACTTCTTCTTTATCTATTACAGAAATTGGAGCAGGCTTAGACAGACCCGTAATCGGTATGCACTTCTTTAACCCTGCTAACAGAATGAAATTAGTAGAAGTTATTGCAGGCTTAAATACTCCTGCTGAAACTGTTGATAAGATTAAAGAAATTTCTGTAGAAATCGGAAAAGATCCCGTACAGGTAGAAGAAGCTCCGGGATTCGTAGTAAACAGAATTCTTATTCCTATGATTAACGAAGCTATCGGTATTTATGCTGAAGGTATTGCTTCCGTAGAAGGTATTGATAAAGCTATGAAATTAGGTGCAAATCATCCTATGGGACCTTTAGCTTTAGGTGACCTGGTAGGTCTTGATATTGTATTAGCAATTATGAATGTAATGTATGATGAAACAGGAGATCCTAAATATCGTCCTCATACACTTCTTAAGAAAATGGTTCGTGGAAAACAGCTTGGTATCAAAACAGGTAAAGGATTTTACGATTACAGCAAATAATCATATATAAAAACATGGAGGATAATTAATCATGGATTTTACTTTAAGCAAAGAACATGAAATGGCGAGACAGTTATTCAAAGATTTCGCTGAAAACGAAGTAAAACCTCTGGCACAAGAGGTAGATGAAACAGAAACTTTCCCGAAGGAAACAGTGGAAAAAATGGCAAGATATGGATTCCTTGGTATTCCCGTACCAAAGGAATTTGGCGGACAGGGATGTGATGCCTTAACATATGCTATGTGTGTAGAAGAATTATCAAAGGTTTGTGCTACCACAGGAGTTATTGTTTCTGCACATACTTCTCTTTGTGTAGACCCTATTCAGACATATGGTACACCGGAACAGAAGGCAAAATATTTACCTGATTTAGCATCCGGTAGAAAGCTTGGAGCTTTCGGTCTGACAGAGCCCGGAGCAGGTACTGATGCACAGGGACAGCAGACAAAGGCTGTATTAGATGGAGATGAATGGGTACTGAACGGATCTAAATGCTTCATCACTAACGGAAAAGAAGCAGATATTTATATTGTCATTGCTGTAACAGGTAAAATTGAAAAACGCGGAAGAGTTCAGAAAGAAATCTCTGCCTTTATCGTAGAAAAAGGAACACCCGGATTTACCTTTGGAACAAAGGAAAAGAAGATGGGTATCAAAGGTTCTTCAACTTATGAATTAATTTTCACTGATTGCCGTATTCCTAAGGAAAATTTACTTGGTGCAAAGGGTAAAGGCTTCGGAATTGCAATGCATACTCTGGATGGTGGACGTATCGGAATTGCTGCACAGGCACTTGGTATTGCAGAAGGTGCTTTAGAAACAACCATTAACTACGTAAAGGAAAGAAAACAGTTTGGTCGTTCTATCAGTGCATTCCAGAATACACAGTTTATGTTAGCTGATATGGCAACTAAAGTAGAAGCTGCTAAATTATTAGTGTACAAAGCTGCTATGAAGAAAAACGAATATGCTCAGGGTAAGAAAGTTTCCTACTCCATGGAAGCTGCCATGGCTAAGTTATATGCAGCAGAGGTTGCTATGGAAGTAACTACAAAGGCAGTTCAGTTACACGGTGGATACGGATATATCAGAGAATATGATGTAGAACGTATGATGCGTGATGCTAAGATCACAGAGATCTACGAAGGAACAAGTGAAGTTCAGCGTATGGTTATCTCTGCAAATATTTTAAACTAGGAGGTAACAAAAAGTGAAGATTATCGTTTGTATTAAACAGGTTCCGGATACTAAAGGCGGAGTTAAATTTAATCCTGATGGAACATTAGACAGAGGAGCCATGCTTGCTATCATGAATCCTGATGATAAAGCAGGATTAGAAGCGGCTCTTAGAATTAAAGATACAATGGGCGCAGAAGTAACAGCTATTACCATGGGTCTTCCTAAGGCAACAGATGTTCTTCGTGAAGCTCTTGCTATGGGTGCAGATAAAGCAATCCTTGTAACTGACAGAGTACTGGGAGGAGCTGATACCTGGGCAACCTCTACAACTCTTGCAGGTGCCATCAGAAATCTTGAATATGATTTAATTATCACAGGACGTCAGGCGATTGACGGTGATACAGCTCAGGTTGGACCTCAGATTGCTGAGCATTTAGGTCTTCCCGTTATTTCCTATGCTGAAGCAATTGAAGTAAAAGGAGATAAGGTTTGTGTAAAACGTATGTATGATGACAGACATCATATGTTAGAAGTAAAAATGCCTTGTCTTGTAACAGCTCTTGCAGAATTAAATGATCCTCGTTATATGACTCCCGGTGGAATTTTCGATGCATGTGCAGCAGAAATTACAACATGGGGCAGAGCTGATCTGATCGATGTTAAAGATTCTGACCTTGGTTTAAAAGGTTCACCTACAAAGATCGCAAAAGCATCTGATAAAGTACGTAAGGGTGCCGGCGAAAAGGTTACTCCTGATTCAGCAGAAGATGCAGTGGCATACATTGTAGGTAAGTTAACAGAGAAACACGTGATCTAATATATAAATGAGAGGTAAACAAGAATGAATTTAGCAGAATATAAAGGCGTATATGTCTATGCAGAGCAGGTTGATAATGTAATCAGCGGTATTGCATATGAATTACTTGGAAAAGGTAAAGAGCTTGCTGCAAAGCTGAACGAAGAAGTAACAGCTGTTCTTGTAGGAGCTGATGTAAAGGGTCTTGCTGACAGCTTAGCAGAGTACGGTGCAGATAAAGTTATCGTAGTAGAAGATCCTGAATTAAAAGAATACAGAACAGAGCCCTATGCACATGCATTAGCAAGTGTAATTAACGAATACAAGCCTGATATCTTCCTTGTTGGAGCAACAGCAATCGGTAGAGATCTTGCTCCTACTGTATCCGCAAGAGTAGCTACAGGTCTTACAGCAGACTGTACAGTACTTGAAATCGGTGATTTCCCTATCGTAGCTCTTCCCGGAAAAGAAGACGAACAGAAGCATAACCAGTTATTAATGACACGTCCTGCTTTTGGTGGAAATACAATTGCAACAATTGCATGTCCTGATCATCGTCCTCAGATGGCAACCGTTCGTCCCGGTGTAATGCAGAAAATTGAGCCTATCGCAGGTGCAAAAGCTAACATTATTGAAATGAAATTAGAATTTGTACCTAATAACAGATATGTTGAAATTAAAGAAATTGTGAAAGCAGTTTCTGATACAGTAGATATTATGGATGCTAAAATTTTAGTTTCCGGTGGTCGTGGAGTAGGAAGTCCTGAAAACTTTAAGATTTTAGAGGATCTGGCAGAAGCCTTAGGCGGAACAGTATCCTGTTCTCGTGCAGTAGTAGATTCCGGATGGAAGCCCAGAGATCTTCAGGTAGGTCAGACAGGAAAAACAGTTCGTCCTAACCTTTACATCGCTTGTGGTATTTCCGGTGCTATCCAGCATACTGCAGGTATGGAAGAAGCTGATATTATCGTTGCTATCAACAAAGATGAAGATGCTCCTATCTTTGATGTGGCTGACTTCGGTGTAGTTGGGGATTTAAATAAAATTGTTCCTCAGTTAACAGAAGCCATCAAAGCTGCAAAAGCAAATAAATAATTATCCAAAATGTAAATAATAAAAAAGCCGTCTTGATAAAAGGCGGCTTTTTTGTATCCAAGGAATATTTAATTACTGTCAGTATGATTATTTTGTACCAAATCCAGATAAAACAGAGTATAAGTCATGGATTGGTAGGGAAGAACAAATAAAAGGCCTATTCCAAAGGAAAGAAGTCCTAAAAGCAACATAGGTAAAAAACTTAGCTCTAATAAGAAAAGACGAAGCTTCTGTCCTTTCATTAATGCAGCACTTTTTTTCAAAAGCTCCAATGCTGTACTTTGGGGAAAATCCAACAGAATAAAATAGCTTTGAGAAAAAACTAAGCTAATCCACAGATAAAAGGGAATTCCGGAAAGTAGAAGCAGCAGGCCGTAAATAAGACTATTATTATTATCCTGAAAATAACCTGTCATCAGGGTAAGCAGGCCGGGAAGAAAACAGCAAAAAGAAAGAAGCCTGATGAAAAATTGGCTAAGTACTGTTTTTTCCGGAAAAAGAGTAAAGCCTGTAAATAAATCCTTAAAGTTTATTTTCTGTTTGCATGCCAGGTTTAGATAAAAGCTATATAAGCCCACCTGAAAAAGACATCCGATTAAGGTAATAAGAAAAGAAATCAGATAATCGATAATCAGTCCGGGCGCTGACAGGGGAGCAGATTGTCCTAAAACTAAGGTGAGAGTAGTAATTGCTAAATTGGTAAAGACAATAAGAGAAATAGCTTTGCTGTAATTACCAAGCAAAATACCTCTGGCATATTGCTTCAGTTGAGAAGCTGATCTGTTTACCCCCATAAATCAACATTTCTTCCTTTGTACTTTATAGAATCAGATAATTTTAAATCCTTTTGATAGGGATTTTGCTCATTATAGTATTTTATCTGGGTATTGGTAGTTCCCCCGGCAATATAAGAGCGTCCGCATTCAGGGCAGATAGCAGACTGCAGGGAAACGGTGGCAGAAACAACCTGTCCGTTCTTTTGAGCTGCCTTGGAATAGGCATTGCTTACATGCTCCTGTTCATGAGAGCGTACTACAGCTGCAGAAGCCTCCGGGCTGATATGGGCAGCAGCCTTGAAGGAAACATTTTCATCAGAACCATCCTGATATTTACGATTGCTGCAGGTTTCACATTCTGCCGGCGAGGATTTTCTCCCCGGCGATTTTACACGGCTGGCAGCAGGGTTTCTCACAACAGCAGAAGTATCGTTGTTACCGGCGGTAGCGGAGACAGGAAAATAACTGTTGTAGCCAATGCTTCCTGAAAAAGAAATAGGTGTCATAGAAGATCCTCCTTTCTAGAGAGAAATTCCTAATTGGTTTAAAAGCTCCGGATAGGATTGCTCAAAAGGAATTCCATACATTTGTTCATAAATTTTATAAAAAGTTGTAATAAATTCTTGTCTGAATTCGGGAACATAAATAATACTGTACACAGTAAAGGCTATCATGCAGGTCTGAAGCACAATCGCAGAAGTTCCTGTAATAAATCCAATTTTAGCAGATCTGCACATTCGCCTTTCCCGTCCCATGGATAAAACAGCCAGAATAATAGCTAAGGCTCCAAATAAAAAGGTAAACCAAAATAAGCTGAGAAAGGCACAAAACATACCGATAATACCTAAGGTCGCAGCTGCTGCAGAAAACGAATTCTGATACATAAAAATCACCATTTTCTTATAAGATGCCATAAGTATATCATTTTCTTTTTTAATATACAAATGAAATCTTTCCATTACATCTTTCTAAAAATTGAAAGAAGGGGAAACTTGCAAAAAAAGAATAAAATGAGTAAAATGTATAGGATAAAAAAGTAAGACAACCCGTAAGGAGATTAGTGAAAAAATGGACATATTAGTAAAATTGGCACAAGAGCTGCAGGTGGAAAAATGGCAGGTAGAGGCAGCGGTAGCATTGATTGATGAAGGAAATACCATTCCTTTTATTTCCCGTTACCGTAAGGAAGCTACCGGCTCCTTAAATGATGAGCAATTAAGAAATCTGGCAGAACGATTAAATTATTTAAGAAACCTGGAAGAAAAGAAAGCCCAGGTATTGTCCTCCATTGAAGAGCAGGGAAAGCTGACAGAGGAGCTGAAGGAGAAAATCCTACAGGCAGAGACAATGGTAACGGTGGAAGACTTATATCGCCCCTATCGTCCCAAAAGAAAGACAAGAGCCAGTGTGGCAAAGGAAAAGGGACTGGAGCCTTTGGCACAGACAATTTTAGCTCAGGAAATCACAGGTGCTTTGGAGGAGGAAGCAAGTAAATTTGTTTCAGAGGAAAAAGAGGTGCTTACCCCCAAGGACGCTATTCAGGGGGCTATGGATATTATCGCAGAAGCCATTTCAGATGAAGCAGATTATAGAACCTATATCCGTCAGATTACCATAGAGGAAGGGAAGCTGATTAGTAGTGCCAAGGATGAAAAGGCAGAGTCTGTCTATGAAATGTATTATGATTACGAAGAGGCTGTCAAACAGGTGGCAGGTCACAGGACACTGGCTATTAACAGAGGAGAAAATGAGAAGTTTCTTACCGTTAAAGTAGAGGCACCGGTGGAACGTATCCTCAGATATCTGGAAACGAAGACATTGGTAAATGATAATCCTGTTACCACCCCTGTTTTAAAGGAAACCATAGAAGACAGCTATCAAAGACTGATCGCACCTGCCATAGAAAGAGAAATCAGGAATGAACTGACAGAAAAGGCAGAGGATGGAGCCATTACCGTATTTGGAAAAAATTTGGAACAGCTGCTGCTTCAGCCACCCATTGTAGGAAAGGTGGTTCTGGGCTGGGATCCGGCTTTTCGTACCGGCTGTAAGCTGGCAGTAGTAGATGAAACAGGAAAGGTATTGGAGACCAAGGTAATCTATCCTACGGCACCTCAGAACAAGGTAGAAGAAGCGAAGGCAGAGCTGAAACGATTAATAAAAAAACATGGAATACAGCTGATTTCAGTCGGAAACGGTACTGCCTCAAGGGAATCAGAGCAGGTAATTGTAGAGCTAATTAAGGAATTAGATACTCCGGTACAGTATGTAATTGTAAATGAGGCAGGAGCCAGTGTATATTCAGCAAGTAAGCTGGCAACAGAGGAATTTCCTAATTTTGATGTGGGCCAAAGAAGTGCAGCCTCCATTGCCAGAAGGTTACAGGACCCTTTGGCAGAGCTGGTAAAAATAGACCCCAAATCTATCGGGGTTGGTCAGTACCAGCATGATATGAACCAGAAAAAGCTCAGTGAGGCCTTAACAGGGGTAGTAGAGGATAGTGTAAATAAGGTGGGAGTAGATTTAAATACTGCCAGCGCCCCATTGATGGAATATATCTCGGGAATTAATAAAACCATTGCAAAAAATATTGTGGAATACAGGGAACAAAACGGAAGGTTCACAGAGAGAAAGCAGCTGCTGAAGGTACCTAAGCTGGGTCCCAAGGCTTATCAGCAGTGTGCCGGTTTTATGAGGATTTTAGAGGGAAACAATCCTTTGGATGCTACCAGTGTTCATCCGGAATCCTATGAAGCCACCATGATGTTATTGGAAAAGCTGGGACTTACCCTGGAGGATATAAAAAAGTTACAGAAGCAAAACCGGGGGAAGAAACCTGCTGTTAAAAAGGAAAAGAATAAAAAGCAGCAAAAAAAGCAAATCCTGATTAAAAATACGGGTACTGCCATGGGAATGGCTCTGGCACAGGCTTTTGAAAACGGTGTAGTGGAAGAGCCGGTAACAGAAGCTTATGAAAAAGAGCTCCCTCAGGGCTTGGAAAGAAAGGTAAGGGATAAGAAGAAAATGGCAGAAGAGCTGGGAATCGGTGAGCTTACCTTGACCGATATTTTAAAGGAGCTGGAAAAGCCTGCCAGAGACCCCAGAGAGGATATGCCAAAGCCTATTTTACGAAGTGATATTTTGGAAATGAAGGATCTGCAGCCCGGGATGGTACTAAAGGGTACCGTAAGAAATGTAATTGATTTCGGTGTCTTTGTGGACATCGGAGTTCATCAGGACGGACTTGTGCATATCTCACAAATTACTGAAAGATTTATTAAGCATCCCTTAGAAGCTGTCAGTGTGGGGGATATTGTAGATGTTCAGGTTTTAAGCGTTGATGTGGGAAAAAAGAGAATATCTCTTACTATGAAGCTGGATAAGAATACAGGTAAAAATTAACAAACAAGATAAAAATACTCCAAATTAAAAGAAAAGGATTGATTTCTATTTCTATCTGGGTTATAATTCAACTGTAAAAAAAATATAGTTCTTCGGGGCAGGGTGAAAATCCCGACCGGCGGTATAGTCCGCGACCTGTGAAAGCAGCTGATTTGGTGCAATTCCAAAACCGACAGTATAGTCTGGATGTGAGAAGAAAGCTAGAAAAATACAAACGATATTGCAAAAATGCAATCCGACTTTCTATTTGTATTATCATGCATTGTGCCCTGAATCTAAGGATTCAGGGCATTTTTTTACAGCAGCCTCGAATCAATAAGGAGGAAGAAGAATGAGTAACTTAATGAATGAAATTGTAACTAACGGGATTTTTGTTTTGGAGTGTCTTGCACTGATTGCAGGTATTTTTATCGTGGCAAGATTCATCGAAAAATGGGAAATGAAGCGTAATGGTGTGGTGGAGCCAATCTTTACCACGAAAAAGATTACCATGATCGGTATTTTTTCCGCAATTGCAGCTATTTTAATGATTTTTGAATTTCCCCTTCCCTTTGCACCAGGCTTTTATAAGCTGGACTTTAGTGAAGTGCCTGTTATGATTGCAGCCTTTGCTTTCGGACCGGTAGCCGGAGTTATGGTGGAGTTTTGTAAAATTGTTTTAAATCTGTTAATGGACTCTACTACTACAGCCTTTGTAGGTGAACTGGCTAACTTCTGTGTAGGTTGTTCCTACGTATTGCCGGCTTCCATCATTTATCTTTATCGTAAAAACAGAAAATCTGCCATTGTTGCAAGTGTGGCAGGAACTTTAATCTTAACAATCTTTGGGAGTGCCTTTAATGCCATCTACCTGCTTCCTAAATTTGCTGAATTATACGGAATGCCCATGGAGGCCTTAGTAGGTATGGGAACAGCGGTAAATCCGGCAATTACTGATGTTACAACATTAGTATTATTTGCAGTGGCACCTCTAAATATTATTAAGGGAACTTCCGTATCCGTAATTACTATGGTAGTATATAAAAAGCTGAGTAAGCTGATTAAAGCTTCCCAGGAAGAAAGAGGAAGCATCGGCAATAAAAAACTTGTATAGAGAGGTAACTATGAAATTTACTAAAATGCATGGCTGTGGAAATGACTATGTGTATATCAATGGTTTTCAGGAAAAAATAGAGGACTGTAATAAGGCTGAATGGGTAAGAAGGGTTAGTGACAGACATTTTGGAATAGGAAGTGACGGGGCTATTTTTATTAACCCTTCGTTTAAGGCTGATTTTGAGATGGAGATGTATAATGCTGACGGCAGCCGTTCAGAGATGTGCGGTAATGGAATCCGTTGTGTAGGAAAATATGTTTATGATTACGGACTGACAACAAAGGAAGAAATTACTGTAGAAAGCGGAGGCCGGATTAAATACCTGAAGCTTTTCATAGAAGAAGGTAAAGTGGCAGAGGTACAGGTAAATATGGGAGCCCCTATCCTGGAGCCATCTCAGATCCCTGTAGTCAGTAACAATGAGCGTATGATTAAGGAGCCGGTCTATATCCCTGAGTTGGATCAGACCTACGAGCTTACCTGTGTATCCATGGGAAATCCTCATGCCGTTGTTTTTATGGATAAGGTTTCTGAGCTGGAGCTGGAAAAAATTGGGCCTTATTTTGAAAACCATAAAATTTTTCCCAACCGTACCAATACAGAGTTTGTAAAAATCTTAGACAGAAAGAATGTTGAAATGAGAGTCTGGGAGAGAGGAACAGGAGAAACTTTGGCCTGTGGTACCGGCTGTTGTGCTACGGTAGTAGCCTGCATTTTAAACGGATTGACAGAAGATGAGGTTACGGTACATGTTTTGGGAGGAAAGATTAAAATTTTCTGGGACAGAAGAGAGAATCTGGTTATGATGACAGGACCTGCCTGTACCGTATTTGACGGAGAAATCTAAAGAGCTAAAATAAGAAAATTAAAAGAAGCGAAAATACCTCATCAGTGTTTCGCTTCTTTTCTTTTATTTTTACATGGTATGCTATTGTTCTTCCAAAAAAGTAAGGAAGCTGATTGCCTTCTCCCGGTTGGTACTACCGGCTATAATTCCCAAATAAGCATTGGAAGAAGGATAGCTGGCAGTAGCAGTTACCTTAGGGAAGTCAGTTACATTGATCCCTACAGGAACAGAGCCTAAATTCTCGGGAGCCTTTACTTCCACATATAGTAAATTATCTTTGTAATACTCTAATTGTTGTGGAGAAAGGATTTGGCGAAGATCAGTGAAGAACCCTTGTTTTCCATAGGAAATAAAATTTGTCTCATCAGCTACCACCACATCTAAAAGACCTGCCATACAGCGGGTAGACAGCTTCTGGTGATAGGTAGCAGCCTGAGGTGAGGTGGCATCATTGCTGATGTAATAGCCGGAATCCAAAAGAACCTCCTGTTTTTTTAAATTAAGATTTAGATATTTTTCAAAGTCTTCAATAAAAATATCATCTTTGATATTAGGAAATGCATTGATATAGGCGATGGATAATACGGTTTCCCTGCGGGTGAGAATACCGTGCAAAACATTGCCGAAAAGCAGGGCTAACAAAAGAATAATGATAAAATGATATTTATAATAGCCCCAATAATATTCCAAGCGCTTGGACCAAGGAAGGTTTTTTACCTGCTTTTGACTGACACGGATTTCATCCTGTAATGAATTAGTATCTTGCATTATGGTTCTCCCTATTCTTATTTTGATTGAATATTCCCTAACCATGATAAAGGGGGAAGCAAGGAGTGTCAATTAAAGTAAAATTAAGTTTATAAAAAAAATATAAATAAAAAATCAGAAAGTATCCGGAATAATGTTATAAAAGGATAGAAAAGAGGGGAAAGAGGATGGGAATTTGTATTGAAACTTTCCACGGAATGCTTTACACTAAAAAAAACAGAAAGGATGAGAAGGATGAATGAAGCATATTTTGAGATTATGGTAAAAAAACAGAGTTCTCCTTTTAGGAAGATTTTAACACCGGTCTCATTAATTTTAGCAGTTTTTTTTACAGTCCTGGGTATTATGGGGATTTTTCCTGCATTATTCTTAGGTCTGGCCTGTATAGTTGCCTGGTATTTTTTAAATCTTTACAGGACAATAGAATATGAGTATTTATATGTGGATAAGGAGCTCCAAATTGACCGTATTTTAGGAAAGACAAAAAGAAAAAGAATGGAAATACTGGACATCAGTCAGTTGGAGATTTTAGCACCGGAAAAATCACATCAGTGGGATTCCTATCGAGCAAAGAAGCTTACGAAAAAGGATTATACTTCGGGAAGTCAGGAATACAGTAAAAATGTTTATGTACTGGTAATTTCCGGAAATGTCATATATTTTGAGCCGACATTGGAATTAGTAAAGGCAATTCAAATGATTGCACCAAGAAAAGTTTTTACTTATTGACAGAAGTCGCTTCCTTTGGTAGAATCTATTAAATTTCAAAATAAATTTTTAGTAAATATATATAATACTTTTAACACAGTTTTTGCGAACAGGAGGAAAAAAAGATGGGTCAGATTATAGGTGAAGGAATTACCTTTGATGACGTACTGCTGGTACC
Organism: Lachnospiraceae bacterium; assembly: GCA_017558205.1. Lineage (GTDB taxonomy): Bacteria > Bacillota > Clostridia > Lachnospirales > Lachnospiraceae > SFDP01. Next base: position 20,838 of record JAFYWD010000240.1, read on the forward strand.
GGCAAGTTCTAATGTTATTCCAAATCAGGTAGATATTACCACCTGGTTAACAAAAACCATTAAGTTGAATATTCCCTTAATGAGTGCGGGAATGGATACTGTAACAGAGCATCGTATGGCAATTGCCATGGCAAGACAGGGTGGTATCGGTATCATTCATAAAAATATGTCCATTGAACAGCAGGCAGAAGAGGTAGACAAGGTAAAACGTTCAGAGAACGGAGTTATTACAGATCCTTTTTCCCTGACACCGGATCATACCTTGAAGGATGCTGATGAACTGATGGGGAAATTTAGAATTTCCGGTGTACCGATTACTTTACCGGGAACAAAAAAATTAGTAGGTATTATCACTAACCGTGATCTAAAATTTGAAACTGACTTTTCCAAAAAAATCAAGGAATCCATGACCTCTGAAGGACTGGTAACAGCCAGAGAAGGAATTACCCTGGAGGAAGCTAAGGATATCTTAGGAAAAGCCAGAAAGGAAAAGCTTCCTATCGTAGATGAAGACTTTAACCTGAAGGGGCTTATTACAATTAAGGATATTGAAAAAGCTATTAAATATCCGTTGGCAGCCAAGGATGAGCAGGGAAGACTTCTTTGCGGAGCAGGAGTGGGAATTACTGCCAATGTTCTGGAAAGAGTAGAGGCTTTAGTGAATGCTCATGTAGATGTGATTGTATTGGATTCTGCCCATGGTCACTCTGCTAATGTTATTAATTGCGTTAAAATGATTAAAGAAAAGTTTCCTACACTTCCTGTAATTGCAGGAAATGTTGCTACAGCCGAAGGAACAAGAGACCTGATCGAAGCAGGTGCTGATGCTATCAAGGTAGGTATCGGTCCCGGATCTATTTGTACCACCCGTGTGGTAGCAGGTATTGGTGTACCACAGATCAGTGCAGTTATGGATTGTTACGAGGTGGCTAAGGAGTATGGTATTCCTATTATTGCAGACGGAGGAATCAAGTACTCAGGAGATGTAACAAAGGCCATTGCAGCAGGCGGTTCCGTATGTATGATGGGAAGTATGTTTGCAGGCTGTGATGAAAGCCCCGGAGACTTTGAATTATTCCAGGGAAGAAAATATAAGGTATACCGTGGTATGGGTTCTATTGCAGCCATGGAAAACGGAAGCAAGGACAGATACTTCCAGTCAAATGCTAAAAAGCTGGTACCGGAAGGTGTGGAAGGCCGTGTTGCTTATAAAGGAATGGTAGAGGATACTGTATTCCAGATGCTTGGTGGTTTAAGAGCAGGTATGGGATATTGCGGAACTGCTACCATTAAAGAACTGCAGGAGAACGGTAGATTTGTTAAGATTTCAGCTGCATCCTTGAAGGAAAGTCATCCTCATGATATTCACATTACCAAGGAAGCTCCTAACTACAGCGTAGATGCCTAAGATACGTTATCTTACCGGGATGAAAAGCTTTTGTGTAAAATAGAAATCAGTGAAAAAGAAAGAGAGAGGGATTCGAAGTTTTCGAGTCTCTCTTTTTTTCCCTGGTTCCCCTACTTTTAATACAGCTTTTCATGGAAAAAATCTTGTGAAGAAAAAAACCTTATGATAGAATGAAAATTAGAAACAAGAGGAGAAAGATTATGAGCCTAGAGAAAAATGAGAACTTGAAAGAAACCAGGGAAGTGGTTTCAAAAAACTTTATTGAACAAATTATTGATAAGGATCTGGCAGAAGGAGTTTATGATACTGTACACACAAGATTTCCTCCTGAGCCTAATGGTTATCTTCACATTGGTCATGCAAAGAGTATTTTATTAAATTATGGTCTTGCAAAAAAATATAATGGTAAATTCAACATGCGTTTTGATGATACCAATCCCACCAAAGAAAGAATTGAGTTTGTGGAATCCATTAAGGAAGATATTAAATGGTTAGGAGCAGACTGGGAGGACCGTTTATTTTTTGCTTCTGATTATTTTCAGGAAATGTATGAGGGTGCCATTAAACTGATTAAGAAGGGAAAGGCCTATGTTTCTGACTTAACAGCAGAACAGATTAGGGAGTACAGAGGAACCCTGACAGAGCCCGGCAAGGAAGATCCGGGAAGCAACAGAAGTATTGAAGAGAATCTTCAATTATTTGAAGATATGAAAAATGATAAATTTGCAGATGGGGAGAAGGTATTAAGAGCGAGAATTGATATGACTTCTCCGAATATGAATATGAGAGATCCGGTGATCTACAGGGTAGCCCATATTCCTCATCATAATACCAAGGATCAGTGGGTAATTTATCCTATGTATGACTATGCCCATCCCATTGAGGATGCCATTGAAGGAATTACCCATTCTATCTGTACCCTGGAGTTTGAAGATCACAGACCCTTATATGACTGGGTAGTAAGAGAGCTGGAATATCCCAATCCGCCCAAACAGATTGAATTTGCTAAAATGTACCTTACCAATGTGGTAACAGGAAAAAGATATATTAAGAAACTGGTAGAAGACGGTATTGTAGACGGCTGGGATGATCCCAGACTGGTTTCCATTGCGGCTTTAAGAAGAAGAGGATTTACACCGGAGTCCTTAAAGATGTTTGTAGAGCTTTGTGGTGTAAGCAAAGGAAATTCTTCCGTAGATTATGCCATGCTTGAATACTGTATCAGAGAAGACTTGAAATTAAAGAAATCAAGAGTAATGGCAGTATTGGATCCTGTTAAGCTGATTATTGATAATTATCCGGAAGGACAGGTAGAGCTTCTTGACGTACCTAATAATCTGGAAAACGAAGAGCTGGGTAACCGTCAGGTACCCTTTGGCAGGGAGCTTTATATTAATAGAGATGATTTTATGGAAGAACCACCTAAGAAATATTTCCGTTTATTCCCCGGCAATGAGGTTCGTTTAATGTACGGATATTTTGTTACCTGTACCGGCTGTGTAAAGGATGAAAATGGTAATGTAACAGAGGTGCATTGTACCTATGATCCGGAAACTAAGAGTGGAAGTGGCTTTACAGGAAGAAAAGTAAAGGGAACCATTCACTGGGTACCGGTAGAACAGGCAGTGAAAGCAGAAGTAAGACTTTATGAAAATATTATTGAAGAAGAAAAGGGTGTTTATAATGAAGACGGCAGTCTGAATTTAAATCCTAATTCTTTACAGGTACTGAAGGAATGTTATATTGAGCCTGTGGTAAAGGGAGCTAATGCATATGATACCTTCCAGTTTGTAAGACAGGGATATTTCTGTGTGGACAGCAAGGATTCAACACCTGATAATCTGGTATTTAACAGAATTGTATCTCTAAAGAGTTCCTTTAATTTACCAAAATAGGAGAGAAAGAACGAAGGAGTAGGATGAAGATGGCAGGAAATGATGCAGAAAAGCTATTTGATAAAAAGTATACTTGTCCCATATGTGAGAATGAATTTACTGCAAAGACCGTAAAATCCGGAAAAGCAAGATTGTTAAAGACAGAAATGGATTTAAGAAATATCTATGAAGGAATAGAGCCTTTAAAATATGATGTTATTCTTTGTCCTAAATGTGGTTATGCAGCCTTATCGAGATTTTTCCCTACGGTAACCTCTGTCCAGGAAAAGTATATTTCTGAGAAAATAACACCCAATTTTAAAGCGCCTGAGGATGAAGGTCCGGAGTATACTTTTGAACAGGCCATTAACCGCTATAAAATTGCTTTTGCTAATGCAGTGGTTAAGGTGGCAAAGGCCAGTGAAGGAGCTTATTTATCCTTAAAAACGGGCTGGCTGTGCAGAAGTTATAAAGAGAGTCTTGATGCGGAAGCGGAAGGATACCGGGAAAAATATGATCATATAGAAAAAATGGAGAAGGATTATCTGAAGAGAGCCTATGAATTATTTATTAAGGCAGTACAGACAGAAGACTTTCCTATGTGTGGTATGGATGAAAATACAGTGGATTATCTGCTGGCAGCTTTGGCCATGGAATTTGAGGATTATTATGATGCCTCCAAGCTGTTATCCAAGCTGATTACTTCCCAGACTGTTGGTCACCGTCTAAAAGATAAAGCAAGAGATGCAAAAGAAGTTCTGGCAGCCAGGATGAAAGCAGCAGGAATTGAAAATTGATAACAAAAAATTGATAATAAAAAAGTGCCTCTACAGGCACTTTTTTTATCGTAAATCAACATAATGGCGGCTAAATTTTAGGTTGGAAAGATCGAAGAAATCAGTTGTTTCCAAATCCTCCTCCTCTGCCAAAAGTTCTTTTTCAAGGTTATTTTTATTTTTTTTACTGAAGAAATAATAAATGCCTGCTATTACGGTCCCCAAACCTATCAGACATAAAATAAGCTTAAATACTTTTTTTACCATAGGAATCCCCTTTCTCTTTTATACATCCCATAACAGGAAAAAAGTGTTATGTATATTTTAATATAAAACGGGAAAAAAGTAAATCTAAGAGTGTTGAAGGAAAATAATAATTATGTTATGCTATATAGACTAAATAAGTCAATTATAAGAGGATATGTTATGAATGATAAATTTTTTGATTTAAAACGAGAGAAGCAGGACAGGATGATTAATGCCGGCTTAAAGGTATTTGCCAAATACGGATATCGTCATGCAACTACCGATGATATTGTAAGGGAGGCAGGAATCAGCAAAGGTCTGCTCTTTCATTATTTTACCAATAAAGTTGGATTATATGTATTTTTAATGGATTACAGCGTAAGATTTCTTTTACTGGAACTGTCCCGCAGTATCAGAGAGGAAGCTAAGGACTTTTTTGAAATCCGTTATCAGATGGAAGCAGGAAAGCTTCAGGTATTAAAAAACTATCCTTATATGCAGGCTTTTCTGGATAAGGCCTTTGAGGAATTATGTCTGGAAGCCTTGGAGGAATGTGAAGAGCAAAAAGAGGTTTATGGAAGAAAAATAGAGTCCTACTATGAGCAATGCCTGGGACAAAATTTTCAACATAACGCAGACCTCTTGCAAATCAGACAGCTGACAGACTATGTAAGTAAATCCATTACGGCAGAAAATATGGCCTTGGATACCATGCAGCCGGAAATGATGCACAGACAGTTTTGTCAGTACCTGGAGCTTTTGAAAACTGCCTTTTCTGATAAATAACTATTTGTGTTGCTGATATACGGGATCAGAGGGATAGCCTCCCTTTAACTTTTGCATTCCTCTGGGAACTGCATCCCGGGAGGTTTTCCAGTCCGCATCCTGATTACGGTAATCAAATTTTTCTATGAGCCAGCTTACATCTTCATAAATCCGTTTCATATTTTTTGTCATCAGCTGAAACATGGGTGGGAAAAACTCCTTTTGCTTTTGCGGTGAAAGAACCCTGGTGCCATGCTCGCACAAATTTCCGAAGTGAGGCAGACAAAAGCCTTTGGAGGCCAATATTTTTTCACGGAATGCCGGATCCTTTTCATACAGATAAAAAAAGGTATCAAGATAACGGGGGAATTCTTCCTCAAATTTATTACAGATATAGCAGGAGTCTTCCTCCTGTATTGTCCATCTGCCAATAGCGGTCTGTCTTTCTAAAGAGGTCTTTCTTTTATCAAAAAAACCCATCTTAACAGCTTCTGTAGAAGTCATAGCTTTTTCCAAGTCCTTCAGAACCCTTTGATAATGAGTTTTTAATATCCAACCGTTTCCCAAAGTATTTCCGTAATCATACATTTTTTTAAAATGAGTTCGGCAGAAGCCCTGTCTGTCAGTGAGAGCTCTGGTATCACTTTCCATATAGGAGGAACAGCTTCCTAATACAAAATCCAATAAATCCTGTTCCAAGGCCCTTTCAATATAACAGAAGGGACATTCCTCATTGGCATTGACAGCGTCATTTAAGGGAATGGTATATAGTTTTTCTTTCATGGGCATCTCCTTATAAAAATTTTGTTGTTTTGGATACTTTTAGTATACCATAAAAGAAAGGAAAATTATCTTGACTAGGGAGAAGTTTCCCTATATTCTATTGAAGATAAGTGATACGTCATAATTGTAATATGGTTAAGCTTATAAAGGAATAAAGCGATAAAACAGGAGGAAAATTATGAATAACGAAAAGATTAAAATTGGTTCTGAAGCAGTTTATGATGCCTCAAAGCTTGGTAAAGGCAAGATGCTGGTTTTAGGCTTACAGCATATGTTTGCCATGTTTGGTGCCACTGTTTTAGTACCTGTATTAACAGGCTTAAGTGTTTCTACTACTCTCTTATGTGCAGGTCTGGGAACTTTGTTATTTCACTTTATAACAAAGAGAAAAATACCTGCTTTTTTAGGGTCTTCTTTTGCCTTTTTAGCCGGATATTGGGCCATAGCACCTAACGGGGAAGCAGAGCTTTTACCCTATGCCTGCTTTGCGGTAGCCTGCTCCGGAATTCTTTATTTTGTTTTGGCAGCCTTAATTAAAATTTTTGGTTCTAAGCAGGTAATGAGATTTTTCCCGCCAATTGTTACAGGACCTATTATTATTGCCATTGGATTAAATCTTTCCCAGTCTGCCATTGATAACTGTGCCAATAACTGGTTCATTGCTATTGTAGCAATTGCGATTATTGTAGTTTGTAATATATGGGGAAAGGGAATGATCAGAATTGTGCCTATTCTTTTAGGAGTAATCGGTTCTTATGTGGTGGCAGCAGCTATGGGACAGGTAGATTTTACACCGGTAGCAGAAGCAGCCTGGATTGGATCTCCCATTGAATGGAACAGAACCGTATTTTCTCTCTTTCCGGGAGCAGATGCTTCCTTATTGATCACAGCAGTGGTAACCATTGTGCCCATAGCTCTGGCAACCATGGTAGAGCATATTGGTGATATTTCAGCCATTTCTTCTACGGTAGGTATTAACTATATGAAAGCACCGGGACTTCACAGAACCTTGGTAGGAGATGGTCTGGCTACCAGTCTGGCAGCCCTTTTTGGCGGACCTGCGAATACTACCTACGGAGAAAATACAGGAGTTCTTACCTTAACCAAGGTGTATGATCCTAAGGTAATTCAGATCGCAGCAGTGGTAGCTACTTTATTTTCCTTCTGTCCTAAGATTTCAGCTCTTATCAGCTGTATGCCGGCAGCAACCATGGGTGGTGTTTCCCTGGTGCTTTACGGTATGATCTCAGCAGTAGGTGTTCGTAATATTGTGGAAACAAAGATTGATTTTACAGAAAACAGAAATGTATTGATTGCAGCCTTAATTCTTGTATTATCCATCGGAATTAATTATTCTTCTTTGGGTGCTATCAGCTTTACCATAGCAGGAATTACCATCAGCTTATCCGGATTGGCAGTAGGTTCCTTAGTAGGAATTATTTTAAATGCAATTCTTCCCGGACATCCTTATGAATATAATGAGGATAAGCCGGATCATACCGGAGTAAATTTTGAAGTTTAATAATGATTAAGAACAGGCAAGAATCCTATTACTTAAGGTAATAAGATTTTTGCCTGATAATTATTAGGAACATGGGAGGGGAAAATGTCATTACAATTTATATTGGGAGGCTCCGGCAGCGGAAAAAGTACCTATTTGTTTCAAAAAATTATAGAAAGAAGTGAGAAAGAGAAAAACAGAAATTTCTTTCTCATTGTTCCGGATCAATTTACCATGCAGACCCAGCTGGATATTGTGAACAGACATCCCAAGGGTGGAATTATGAATATTGATGTATTGTCCTTTTCCCGTCTGTCCTACCGTATCTTGGAGGAAACAGGAGGCGGTGGGAAGCCGGTACTGGATGATACAGGAAAAAGCCTGGTTTTACGCAGGGTGGCAGGAGAACTGGAGGGAGAGCTTCCGGTTCTTGGCAGCAACCTGAAAAAGCTGGGCTATATTCATGAGGTAAAATCTGCAATTTCTGAATTTATGCAATATGGTATCGGAGAAAAGGAGCTGGAGGGAATTTTGTCCTTTTCACAAAAAAGAGGAGGACTTTACGGAAAATTAAAAGATTTAAGTGTTCTATATGGAGGCTTTAAGGAATATTTAAGGGATCGCTATCTGACGACTGAGGAAACCTATGACAGATTGGCACTTCAGCTTCAAAAGTCCAAGCTTATCAGGGACAGTGTGGTGATTTTAGATGGCTTTACCGGCTTTACGCCTGTTCAGAATAAGGTAATACGTCAATTACTCCTTCTTTCTTCGGAAACTTATATTACTCTTACCTTAGATTATGGAGACAGTCAGCAGAAGGTGGTATCGGATAACCATCTTTTTTCATTTACAGCGAAAACCTTACATTCCCTGAAAAAAATAGCAGAGGAATCAGGAGTGGAGATCAAAGAGGATTTTGTGATTCCTACACGGGGAGTTCGATTTGGAGAACAAAAAGAGCTGGTTCATTTGGAGAAGCAGCTGTTTCGTTATCCTCAAAAAAGCTTTAGTGAGCCTGTAAAAAATATTTCTTTTTATGTGGCAGAAAATATGGAAGAGGAAGTAAGGCACACCTGTCGTAGGATCAGAAAGCTTTTAGAGGAAGGCTACAGCTACCGTGACATTGCAGTAATCACAGGAGACCTGGGGGAATATGCCAGTATGGTGGAGGAGCTGTTTGAACAATATAATATTCCTTTCTTTTTGGACGAAACAAAGGGAATTACCTTAAATCCCTTTATTGAATATATTAGGGCCGCCATTGCAGTAGTGGTTAAAAATTATTCCTATGATGCTATTTTTCATTATTTGAGAAGCGGTATGGCAGCTATGGACAGAGAGCAGATTGATCAATTGGAAAATTACTGCCTGGCCTATGGAATCAAGGGGAAAAAAGCCTGGTCAACGGTGTTTTTACAAAAGGATCTTAAGGAAGAGGAAATTCAGATGCTGAATCAGCTAAGGGAACAGCTGGCAGAGGAATTTCAGGTATTAAAACCGGGCAAACAAAAAGTAGAGAAACAAATTCATCAGCTGTATACTTTTCTGACCAATAATCAATCTCAGGAAAAGCTAAGAGAATTTGAAAAATATTTTGGAGAGCAGAAAGAGAAGAGTAAGGAGAAGGAATATCAACAGATTTATTCTCTTGTAATGGATTTGCTGGAACAGATTTTGGAGCTGTTGGGAGAGGAAGTATTATCCTGGGAAGAGCTGGGACAGATTCTGGATGCCGGCTTTGGTGAAATTCAGGTGGGAATTATTCCCCAGGCCGTGGATCAGGTAGTAGTAGGAAATATGGAAAGAACCCGTCTAAAGCAGGTAAAGGCATTGTTCTTCCTTGGAATGAATGAGGGGAAGGTGCCAAGAAACACTTCCAAGGGAGGAATTCTTTCAGATTTAGACCGGGAATTTTTGGCAGAATCCGAATGGGAGCTGGCTCCGACACCAAGACAGCAGTTATTTATTCAAAAGTTCTATTTTTATCTGATGGTCACAAAACCCTCACATCGTCTTTTTTTATCTTACGCAGTTTTAAATTCTGAAGGAAAAAGTATGAAGCCCTCTTATTTTCTTGAGCAGGTAAAAGCTTTATTCCCAAAGTGCGAGGAAGAAAAAGGAGAAAACAGCAAGCAGCCGGTTACCTTTGGGGAGGCCAGGATGGCAGCAGCCGGCTTAATGGCAAAATTAAGTAATGAAAAGGTTGAGGAGAGAGAAAAGTTGTTTTTAAGTGCGTTGCTTCCATTGATAAAAGAGGAGAATCAGGAGTGGTGGGAGAACCTATGGGAGGCAGCCTATTATCATTATCAGCCTGTAAAAATCAGCAAGGAAGCTGCTAAAGCCTTATATGGAGCAGTGATTTATTCCAGTGTAAGTCGGTTAGAAAAAATGGCAGCCTGTGCCTTTGCCCATTATCTTCAATATGGGATTCAGTTAAAGGAACGGGAGGAATATAGCTTTGAAGCGGTAGATACGGGAAATATTTTTCATGGTGTACTGGAAGAATTTGCAGGAAATCTTGCGCAGTATAATTATACCTGGCTGGACTTTCCCTTGGAAGAGGGAAGGCGAATTCTACGGGAAACCTTAGAGGCATACGCAATTACCTACGGAAATACAATAATGTTTTCCAGTGCCAGAAATGTTTACGGCATGAAAAAAATAGAGAGAATTTTGTGGAGAACTGTCAGAACTTTGCAATATCAGTTGCAAAAAGGAAAATTTTTGCCTGAAAGCTTTGAAATATCCTTTTCAGCCATGGAGGATTTGGATAGTATAAGTCTTACTCTTTCTGAGGAAGAAAAAATACGGCTGGGGGGCAGAATTGACAGGATAGATACCTATCGGGAAAAGGAAAATCTATATGTAAAGGTAGTAGACTATAAATCCGGGAATCAAAGCTTTCAGCTGGCGGCTCTGTATCACGGACTGCAGCTTCAGCTGGTAATCTATCTAAATGCAGCTATGGAGCTGATGCAAAAGAAAAATCCCGGGATGAGTGTTCACCCGGGGGCATTTCTATATTATCATGTAACAGACCCTATGATTGAAGCAAAGGAAGAGTTATCGGAAGAGGAAATTGAGGCAGCCATCAGAAGAGAATTACGGGGAAGCGGAATTATTAATGCCCGACAAGAGGTAATAGACGGAATGGATAAAACCCATGCTGCAAAATCAGAGGTGGCTCATATTGAATATAAAAAGGATGGGGAGCTTTCTGCCAGATCTCAGGTAATGTCAGAGGAAGAGATAGGCTTATTACAAAAATTTGCTTCGAAAAAGGCAGAGGAGCTGGGACAGCGGATCATGGCAGGAGAAATAGGAAAACAGCCTGTGGTCATGAAAAACCGTGATGCCTGTACCTTCTGCAGCTTCCGACAAATTTGCGGCTTTGATCAGAGACTGCCGGGCTTTGAAAAAAGAATACTTGAGGAGCCGGAGAATGAGGAAATATTACTTATGATGGATAAGATGGTAGAGGAGGAAAAGGGTGAATTTTACAGAAAGCCAGAAGCAGGTCATCGATCTGAGGAATAAAAATATATTAGTATCGGCAGCGGCCGGAAGTGGTAAAACAGCAGTGTTGGTAGAAAGAATTCTTGGTCTGATTACAGACCCTGTAGCACCTGTAGATATTGATCGTTTATTAATTGTGACCTTTACCAATGCAGCAGCTACGGAAATGCGGGAAAGAATCGGAAGTGCTATAGAAAAGCGACTGCAGCAGGATCCTGAAAATGATAATTTATTAAGACAGATAACCTTACTTCATCATGCTCAGATTACGACCATTGACAGCTTTTGTTTATTTCTGGTTAAAAATCATTTTCATGAAATCGGATTGGATCCGGGCTTTCGTGTGGCAGATCCCGGAGAAATTCAATTACTGAAGCAGGATTGTCTGAAGGAGATTATAGAAGAAAGTCTGGAGGAAGAAGAAGGAGCAGAAGCCTTCAGGCATATGATGGATGCTGTGGCCTACGGAACAAGAGAAAAGAATTTGGAGGAGGCTGTTCTAAAGCTGCATCTGTTTTCTGAAAGCTTTCCCTGGCCGGAGGAATGGCTGAAAAACAGACTGACGGATTATGATATTGAGACAGATATCCGAGACACTGCCTGGGGAAAGGAACTGGAGGAAATCTTTCAGCAACGGTTAGGACAGATTTTGGAAACTATAGCAACGGCTATTAAAATCTGCACCGGTCCGGGGGGGCCTTATATGCATCTGCCTATGCTTCAGGAGGATGAGGAGCTGGCAGAAAGATTGAAAAAATCAGGCTGGAGAAACAGTTTTTCACAGGTAGAAGAAATCAGCTTTAAGGCATTGTCCAGAAAAAAAGATGAGGCTGTTTCGGAGGAACTGAGAGAATCCGTAAAAATTTTAAGGGAACAGGCAAAAAATGATTTAAAAAAATTAAAGGAAGAATTATTTCCTGCCCCCTATGAGAAAATTTTACAGCAGATGAAAGAAATTGCTGCAGTAGAAAAGGTTCTGGTAGAAACGGTAATAAAATTCAGAAAAAGATTTTTGGAGAAAAAGCGGGAAAAAAATCTTTTGGATTTTTCTGATATGGAGCATTTGGCTTTAGAAATTCTGCTTCAGAAACCGGAGGGGGAAGAGGAGCTAATGCCTACGAAAACGGCACTGGAGTATCAAAGTTACTATAAGGAAATTATGGTAGATGAATACCAGGATTCCAATCTGGTGCAGGAATTACTGCTTCAAAGCATAGCCTCAGACCATCCTAACAGATTTATGGTAGGTGATTTGAAGCAAAGTATTTACAAATTCCGTTTAGCAAGGCCGGAAATTTTTTTGGAAAAATATAATACTTACGGGAAGGAAGCAGATAACCCCAATCAGAGAGTGGATTTACATCAAAATTTCCGAAGCCGTAGGGAAGTCCTTGATAGTGTGAATGATGTCTTTTATCAAATTATGGGAAAAGACCTGGGAAAGGTGGACTATACAAGGAAAGAAGCCCTGTTTGTGGGTGCTTCCTATCCTGATACGGGAGAAAATTATAAAACAACTCTTCTGCTGATGGAGGAAGGAGAGGAAGATAAAAAAGAAGCGGAAGCAGCTATGGTGGCGGGACAGATTCAGAGAATGGTTGGAAAATTTTTGGTGACTGATAAGGAAACCGGCTTACCAAGACCGCTAAAATATTCTGACATTGTAGTTCTTCTTCGAACCAATACCGGCTGGGATGAAGTTTTTTACCGGATATTTATGGAGCAGGGAATTCCGGCAGCAGTTACCAATAAAGCAGGTTATTTCAGTGCCATAGAGGTGCAGACACTTTTAGGATTTTTGCGTACTCTGGATAATCCATTTCAGGATATTCCCCTGTACGGAACCTTAAGATCCTTTTTTGGCAGGTTTTCGGAGGAAGAAATAGTTGCTTTAAAAGCAGAAGGGAAAAAAAGTCTGTATGAAAATCTGAAAAAAGTGGCAGAGGTCATTGGGGAAGAAGCTGAGGAGGGCGAGAAAGAGAGACATAGCCTGTCCTTAAAGGCAGCGGATTTTTTGAGAAGGCTGAATAAATATCGGGATCAGGTATATATTTTGCCCATACATAAGCTTTTGAGAAAATATCTGGAGGATACCGGTTATCTTTATTATTGCAGGGCATTGCCGGGAGGGGAACAACGGGTCGCCAATATTAAGATGCTTTTGGAAAAGGCAGAGGTTTATGAAAAAACAAGTTATTTTGGCCTTTTTCATTTTTTACGTTACATGGAACAGCTGCAAAAATATGAGATTGATGCGCCGGAAGCAGGAATTATGGATGAAGGCTCTGAGGTTGTCCGGATTATGAGTATTCATAAAAGTAAAGGACTGGAATTTCCGGTTTGTTTTCTTAGTGGACTTTCCAAGCAGATAAATCAACAGGATAGCAGGGAAAGTATTCTATGCGATATGGATTTGGGAATTGGTATGGATTACAGGGATACCAACCGCCGTATCAGAAAAAAAGATTTGAGAAAAAATATTCTGGCAGAGAAAATCCGAAGGGAAAATCTGGGAGAAGAATTAAGAGTTTTATATGTTGCCATGACAAGAGCCAGGGAAAAGCTGATTATGACAGGTGTTATCAAGGATTATGAAAAACAACTGGCGACCCTGGCAAGCCTGAAAGATCACAGTGAAGAAAAATTACCACTGCCTGTGTTAAATCATGCAACTAATTATCTTGATTTAATTTTAGCAGCTTCCATACGAAGAGCTCAGAATTTGGAAATCAGACTGGAAAATCCGTTTTTACTGACAGAAGAGCAGCTGGCAGAGCCCATAGAAAAGCTGTTAAAGAAAGAAGAAGCACAGGATGTGATGGATAGGCTGTCATCGGAAGGGAAACAAAAAGAATTAGGTGAGGCTCTGCGAAAAAGCTTTTGTTTTAATTATGCCTATGAAAATCTGAAGGGATTATTTGTTAAGACAACGGTATCTGAGCTGAAAATGAAGGCTATGGAAGAAAAAGATGAAGCAGCCTATCAATTATTTGAAGAAGCACCTGTCAGGAACTATCTTCCAGGCTTTGTGGAAGAAAAAAAGGAGAATGAAGGAGCAAAACGGGGAAATGCATACCATCGTGTTATGGAGCTGATGGACTTTTCCAAGCTGCCCTCTATCAAAGCGTTATGGGAGCAGCTGGAGAAATTATCCAAGGAGGAAATTTTAAAGCCGGAATATCTTTCTTTACTGCAAAAGAAAAAGCTGGAAGCCTTTTTAAAGTCCGCCCTGGCAAAAAGAATGGAAAAGGCAGCAAACAAAGAGCTTCTGTGGAAGGAACAGCCCTTTGTTCTTGGCGTACCGGCCAATGTATTGGATAAAAAATTTCCTGAGGAAGAGAAGGTTTTAATTCAGGGAATTATTGATGCCTACTTTGAAGAAGAGGAAGAGCTGGTAGTACTGGATTATAAAACAGATAGGGTTTCTACAGAGGAAGAGCTGGTAAATCGTTACGAGGAGCAGCTGAATCATTATGCAAGAGCATTAACCCGGCTTACGGGAAAACGGGTAAAGGAAAAACTGCTGTACTCCTTTTCTCTGGACCGGATAATTGAAATTAAAGGATAGGCTTATTTCTCTTTTCGGACAGTTATTTATAAGCTGACTATTAGAAGTGAAGAAAAGTGTAACAGGAAGCCAAAGGCTGAACTGTTATAGAAAAGTTACTTGACAAAGGGAAAAAAAAGAAATATAAAGGAATTGTAAAAATAAATAGAAAGATATGTGCTAGGGGAGCTTAGGCTGAGAATGATGGCAACATCAAGACCCTCAATACTTGAACCGGACAATACCGGCGTAAGGAAGCCAGTCAGCAAAAATTAATGGAGCATAAGATTTTTTATGTGATTAATTTTTGTATCACAGCTTCCTCCCACTGGCAAAAGGGAGGTTTTTTTATGAAAACAAACAAGAAAATTACAACGAAACAACTGGTTTTTTCAGCAATGGCAATTGCACTGGCAGTGGTAATTTCCGTAGCAATTAAACTACCCAGTCTTCCCAACGGAGGCAGTGTTACTTTGTTTAGTATGCTGATAGTAACTCTGGTTGGATACTGGTACGGTCCTGCACTGGGAATTATGGCAGCTGTAGGCTATGGTATTCTTCAGTTTATTACAGGGCCTTATGTGGTTCATCCTATACAGGTAGTGATAGATTATCCGTTGGCCTTTGGAGCACTGGGACTATCCGGCTTTTTTTCAAAAAGTAAAAACGGACTGATAAAGGGTTATCTTGCAGGAGTACTGGGAAGATTCTTTTTTGCCTGCTTGTCAGGAGTGATTTTTTATACTGTTTACGTAGGAAGCTGGGGAGAAAATCTTATAGCAATTTGGGGTTCCATTGTTTATAATATGACCTATATTGTTCCCGAAGCAGTAATTACATTGGTACTGCTTGCGGTACCGGGAGTAAAGAATAGTCTGGTAAAAATTAAAGAGATGGCTTTATAGGATTTATTGAAGGAGAAACATATGTCACAAATAACAGCAGCAGGAAAAAGAATCAGTGAAGTTCTTCTTCCCTTTTGTATTTATTATCTGGTAAATTCCATAATTATTACCTTGGGTTTTACCTTTCTGGAAAGCAGGAAGCAGGTACTGCAGCTGACAGTGGCAGGTAGTTCGGCAGAAATATTATTGCAGGCTTTGGTAAGAATGGTTGCCTTTTTGGCTGCTGCCCTGGCAATATTGTCAGAATACCGGAAGGAAAAATACCTCGCAGGCACTTATGAGATGAGACAACTATCTTTTAAATCAATTATCATATTATTTGTAACAGGTGCAATTTTAGCACTACTTCTAAATCTGATTTGGTCCCAAATTCCTTTTTTGGCTGAAAATGAAGCCTATCAGAGGGTGGCAGCTAATCAGCACAGCTATCCTCTTTGGCTGGCACTTCCTCTTTATGGAATATTCTCGCCCCTGGCAGAGGAGCTTCTTTTTCGGGGGATTATATTTTCAAGAATCAGACGATGCCTGTCAGTATTCCCGGCGATTCTGATTTCTTCCTTTTTATTCGGAATTTTCCACGGAAATCCTGTACAGGCTGCTTATGGTATGGTGATGGGAGTTGTTCTGGCTTATATATACCATAAATTTAATACCATGAACTCTGTCTTTTTGTTCCACAGCGGAGCCAATATAGCAGTTTGCTTGTTTACGGTGATATCATCATATTCCTAACCCCTTTATTTTGTGGTATACTGTATAGAAATCATAGGAGAAATAAATTCGTATCATTGGGAGTGGAAGAGATGAAATATGATTATTTAGTGGTAGGTAGCGGCCTTTTTGGAGCCGTATTTGCTAATTGTGCGAAGGAAGCAGGAAAAAAAGTTCTTGTTATTGACAAAAGAAATCATCCGGCAGGAAATATTTATACAGAGGAAATAGAGGGAATCCAGGTACATCGTTACGGAGCACATATTTTTCATACTTCTAACAAGGAAGTATGGGATTACATGAATCGTTTTGCAACATTTAACCGTTATACCAATGCGCCCATTGCCAAATATAAGGATGAAATTTATAATCTTCCCTTCAATATGAATACCTTTCAGAAAATGTGGGGAGTAGTGACACCGAAAGAGGCGAGAGAAAAGATTGAAGAACAAATCAGGGAAGCAGGGATTGTCACTCCGGGGAATTTGGAGGAGCAGGCCATTTCCATGGTGGGAAGGGATATTTATGAGAAATTAGTCAAGGGGTATACCGGGAAGCAATGGGGAAAGCCGGCCACGGAGCTACCCTCCTTTATTATTAAAAGACTGCCTGTAAGATTTGTTTATGATAACAATTATTTTAATGATATTTACCAGGGAATTCCCATAGGAGGCTATACGGCAATTGTAGAGAAGCTTCTTCAGGGCATAGAGGTAAGGCTGAATACAGATTTTCTGAATAATAGAAAAGAGTTTGAGGAACTGGCAGAAAGAATAATTTATACCGGAATGATTGATCAGTATTATGACTATTGTTTTGGAGAATTAGAGTATCGAAGCTTAAGGTTTGAAACAGAGATTTTGGAAGAAGAAAATTATCAGGGGAATGCGGTAGTAAACTACACGGAATATGAGATTCCCTATACAAGAATTATAGAGCATAAGCATTTTGAGTTTTTATGTGAGTCCGAAAGACCAGTTCCCAAAACCATTATTACCAGGGAATATCCTTCTTCATGGGAGAGAGGAGAGGAGCCTTATTATCCCATGAATGATGACAAAAATAATAGAATTTATGAAAGGTATAGGGAAAAAGCCAAAAAGGAAGAAAAGGTTGTTTTTGGAGGCAGACTGGGAATGTACAGATATTTTGATATGCATCAGGTTGTGGAAGAGGCCCTAAATATGGCAAAGCTTTTACTTGGGTAAAGCCATAGGCAAAACAAAAAGATCGTAGGAGAAGTTGGGGATAAAAATATGTATCAACGAAAATCGAATCTGGCCAATATATTAATTATGCTGCTGGATGGATTGTGTATTACTGTAAGTTTAATGCTTGCGAACTATATAAGAAACGGTAAGGTATTTACCAGTGATAATGAGCAGATGGATTTTACCCTTATGCTGGGTGGCTGTCTGGTTGCTTTTGTATTGTGGAATATGTTCCGTAATCTTTATGGAGAAATGTTTGTACGGGGACCCTTTAGTGAATTGCTTCATATTATAGGGAATAATGCAGTAATTTTTTCGGGAGCTGCCGCCTTTTTGTTTTTTATGGGTAGATTGGAAGCTTATTCACGATTGGCCTTTATATATTTTTTACTTTTAAATTGCGGTATTATGTTTGTGATCCATTCCGGCTGGAAAAGAGTACTTCCCTCCCTCTATTGGAGAATGGGGCTGGCCAAGAAGGTTTTATTGATTGCAGATAAAGAATCGGCTTCTTCTCTTTTAAAGGAAGTAAGATCAGTGGCAGGCTTTGGCTATGATTTGATGGGAATGATTCTGATTGATGAAAATAACTGCGACAGCTTTGAACAATGTAAAATTGTGGGGAGAGCAAAGGAGTTAATTTCCTATTGCCAAAAGGCTTCCCTGGATGAAGTATTTATAGCTGTCAATGAAGAAAAATATCCCAAGCTTCTGGAGGATATGAATACGCTGTCGGAAATGGGAGTAATTATTCATTACAAAATACCGGTGCCGGAGCTGACCGGGGCCAGACAGAAGGTATTATCCCAAACAGGAAGTTTTTATAATGTTACCTATGCCAGCCGTATGGTTCCGGTGGGACAGCTGATATTAAAACGGGGAATGGATATTTTAGGTGGTTTGGCTGGCTGTATTATTCTGGCTGTGATTACTATTATTTTCGGTCCTTTAATTAAGTTGGAATCTCCCGGTCCCATATTCTTTTCCCAGAAAAGAATGGGACAAAACGGCAGGGTATTTAAAATGTATAAGTTTCGTTCCATGTATGCAGATGCAGAAGAGAGAAAAAAAGAGCTGATGGCTCAAAATGAAATGCAGGGTCTGATGTTTAAAATGGAAAATGATCCCCGTATTACCAAAATAGGGAAATTTATGCGAAAAACAAGCTTGGATGAATTTCCGCAGTTTGTCAATATTTTAAGAGGAGATATGTCCTTGGTGGGAACAAGACCTCCTACAGTGGATGAATTTTCCAAGTATAGTCATTATCATAAAAAGCGCTTAAGCTTCCGCCCGGGACTTACAGGTATGTGGCAGGTAAGCGGAAGAAGTGATATTACGGATTTTGAAGAAATTGTACGTCTTGACGTGGAATACATTGAGAATTGGTCCATTGGTCTGGATATAAAAATTCTTATAAAAACTGTATTTACCGTTTTTGCGGGCAGTGGAGCAAGATAGTTTAAATATAAAAAAGTGATAACAGGGAGGAAGCAAATGTCAAGCTATACCAGTAACCAGTTACAGCATCTATTTTTACAGCAGTCCTGTGAGGATGCCTGGAGTGAATATGAAAGACAGAGAAAAAATTCCAGGGCTATTATCTGGGATTATGTGATATTGACCGCTTCTAATGAAGAACAGGCAGGAATCTATGAAAGTGAGATTGCCTACCGGCTACGCCTAAAACAGCTTCCGGCCAGAACAAAGTACCTGGTATTGCCGGATCCGGAGGGAAAAAGAGTAGGCTCCGGAGGAGCTACCTTAAATGTATTGAAGGCTGTTTCTGAAAGAGAACAAAAGGATGACAGTAATTTTTTTAAGAATTTAAGGATATTAGTCATCCATTCCGGTGGTGACAGTAAGAGAATTCCGCAGTATTCTACCTGTGGAAAGCTATTTTCTCCGGTACCAAGAGTTTTGCCGAACGGACAGGCTTCTACCCTGTTTGATGAGTTTATGATTACCACCTCCATGATTCCGGGAAGGATGCAGGAAGGGATGCTGGTAATGTCGGGGGATGTACTGTTGCTCTTTAATGCTCTTCAGATAGATACCCAGTTTAACGGGGCAGCAGCCATTTCTATTAAAGAAAATGTGGAAACAGGAAAAAATCACGGAGTATTTTTAGGGGATGAAAAGGATAATGTAAAAAAATTTCTTCATAAGCAGACAGTGGATACTCTGCAGGCGCTGGGCGCAGTAAATAAACAGCGGCAGGTGGATCTTGATACCGGAGCAATTTTGATAGATCGTCATATGTTAAAGTCC
This sequence comes from Lachnospiraceae bacterium, assembly GCA_017558205.1. Taxonomy (GTDB): domain Bacteria; phylum Bacillota; class Clostridia; order Lachnospirales; family Lachnospiraceae; genus SFDP01. The sequence continues at coordinate 40,355 of JAFYWD010000240.1, forward strand.
TTATATTCCCTTATTAGTACAGATAATAAAATTGATGATAAAAAATTTAATGAGTTTGTAAATGAGAAGTCAAGAATTAGTTTTTACGGAGATTTTTTATATCCTTTGGCAGAGGATTCTACCTATGAGGATTATAAGAAGGAAGCACCGGAGGGAGAGTTTTGTGAAGAGCTTTTAGCCTGCAGAGAAAAAATTTGGCAGGTATTGCATCAGTACCAATTAAAGCTGATTTGCCTTTCACCGGCAGAGTTTATTCATTTTGGGACTACCAGAGAGTTAAGGCAGCTGGTAACCCGGGTGGTGGATGATTATACCTTTTTAGGCTGGGAGCATATCGTATGTGCCAACAGGAAGGAGCAAAATGTTTCCTATGCACTCCATAATACCTTTGTGGACAGAGGAGCTAAGATATCTCCGGGTGCTTATATTGAAAATGCTTATCTGGAAAAAAATGTTGTGGTAGAAGAGAATGCCATAGTATCAGGTATTCAGGTGCCTGAAGGAAGTGTTCTAAAGGCCAATACGGTTTATCATGGATTAAAGCTGAAAAACGGTAAATTCGTGGTACGTATCTATTCTGTAGAGGATAATCCCAAGGGGAGCCTTAAGGCTCAGGGAAAATTCCTGTCAGTAAGCTTAGCTGATTTTCTAAAATGCCATGACTTAAAACCGGAGGATTTATGGAAGGGAAAAGATCGCTCCCTATGGTCAGCAGCCTTGTATCCTGCCTGCGATACCATAGAAGAATGTCTGCGTTACACCCGCCTTTTGTGGACAATGAGCCTGGTGGCAGCAGGGGAGCTTGCGAAGGATCAGCCTTCTAAAGAAGAGATAGAGGATTGGAAGAAGACTGAACGATATAGTCTGGCTTCCGGCTTTAGTGAAGCAGATGGTACAGCAATTATTCCCTGGAGAGAAAATCTGGAGGATCAGATTCGTGTATCTAACTTTGTACAGTCCATGATGGCCGGAGAACCGGTACAACAGGCCTTAGAGGTCTTTGGCGGTAATATGCGAAAAACAGAGCAGAGACTGCTTTTGGAGAGAATGGAAACGGCAGAGTTTTCTGAAAGAATTCGAAGCTACTACGGAATGGCAGTAGCAGCCAGAGGAATGGCAGGAGAGTTTGAAGAAAATGAGGAAGAAAACTTTATGCAGTCCTGTTTTTCTCAAATTCAACAGGAAATTTCACAGCTGGTAACAAAAAAGCTATCAGGAAGAAAGCAGCTTGAAATCAATAAGGAAGAGGTTAATATTGCCCTTCCCGTAAGAGTGAACTGGGGAGGAGGCTGGACAGATACTCCGCCTTATTGTCAGGAAAGAGGAGGCGTTGTACTGAATGCTGCCATTACTCTGAATGGAAATCTTCCTATCCGGGTTTGTGTAAAAAAACTGAAGGATTATATCATTGAACTGGAAAGTCAGGATATAGGAGCCCATGGTATCTTTCATGAAATGGAAGAGGTAAATGACTGCTCCAATCCCTACGATAAATTTGCCCTGCATAAGGCGGCGTTAATAGCTTGCGGTGTTATAATGCCAAAAGATGACAGAAATCTTGCAGAAATACTGAAGAAGTTGGGTGGCGGTATTTATTTATCTACTCAGGTTATTAATGTTCCCAAAGGCTCCGGCCTTGGTACCAGCAGCATTCTGGCAGGGGCCTGTGTGAAGGGCTTGTTTGAATTCTTTGGAATTGAAGCAGAGGATTCCATGCTGTACGATGTGGTGTTATCCATGGAACAGCTGATGAGCACGGGAGGCGGCTGGCAGGATCAGGTAGGGGGGCTGACACCGGGAATTAAGATGATTACTACCCTGCCGGGACTGGAACAAAAAATCAAGGTTAGCCATGTTGTATTAAAGACAGAAATCTTGCAGGAATTACAGGAAAGATTTGCCCTTATTTATACGGGACAGAGAAGACTGGCAAGAAATCTTCTGCGTGAAGTAGTGGGAGGATATATCGGCAACCGATCGGAATCCATTGATGCCTTGCATAAAATGAAACGTGTAGCATCCCTGATGCAGTTTGAATTGGAGCAGGGAAATATTGATGGCTTTGCAGAGCTGTTAAATCTACACTGGAAGTTGTCCATACAGCTGGATCAGGGCTCCACCAATACCTGTATAGAACAGATTTTCCTTGCCTGCGAGGATTTGATTGATGGAAGGTTTATCTCCGGAGCCGGAGGAGGAGGCTTTCTTCAGGTAATTCTAAAACGTGGAATTACAAAACAGGACTTAAGAGAACGGTTATATTCTATTTTCCAGGACAGCGGAGTAGATGTGTGGGAATGTGAATTACTATAAATGAAAAGGTAACTGTGAAGATAGGGAAGAGTTAAAGTAAAATAGGAGAAATACCTTGTATTTAGGGTATTTCTCCTGTTTTTTATTTGTTTTATCTGTGCTGATTATCGTTTGATTCGTAAAGGCGATAAAGAAAAAATTTTTTTCTGTTTCGCCATACAAGAAGAAGGAAAAGAGTAAAACTGCAGAGACTGACTGTAATACCTGCTTTTAAGCCTTTAGGAAAGAAGCTTAGCTGAATCAGGTGCTCTCCTTTGGAAAGGGGAGTTGAAATAAAAAGACCTTCTAACATTTGAGGCTGTGTTTCCTTCCCATCCACCAGTAGTGTCCAACCGGGATCATAAGCCATGGACAGAATCAGATAACCATCCTCCTCCAAAGTAATAGAGCCCTCTATTTGGGTAGAGGTAAAGGTATGCAGTGTCAGAGCCTGTTGATTAAGCTTTTCTATTAAAGAAAGAAAAACATCCTCCTGTAAACGGTAAAGAGCCAGATCTAAAGCCTTACCGCTGTTTTCCTTTAATATGACAGTATCCCCTTTCCTTAGATAACCTAAATCAAGAATGGAACGATCCTTCATCTTTTTAAATTCCAGGGAAGAAGTTTCCTTGGAAGAGGTAATTGTGGCACTGCAGGAAACTGCTTTATCATTTAGGGAATAAGCATAGTAGTAACCATCCGCAGGGATACTGATGAGGGAATGGGAATCTCCATTTTCTACATTTTGAGGAAGAAAGAGGAAGGAATCTGCCCCCAGTTTCTTTGCCAACTGGTTTTGATTTTCCAAAGGGATATTTTTAAAACGGATTTGGGATAAATCGTCATCTAATACTACCTCCTGGGCATAGTCGCTATCTACAAATAGTTCTGTTAAATCATAAAGAGAAGGTTCATCTTCCTCCTTCTTTATCATCTCTTCTTTTTCAGCAGTCTGATTTTTTCCGACTACGCCGGAGGTAAAAGCCGGATCCGTAACAGAAACTCCATATCCAAAGGGAAGAGTCTGTTTACTTGTATAAAAACCGAAAGAAGTATTTTCATTATTTAAATGAGAAAAATAGTTAGAAAGGGAGCCGGAATCCTTAAATTGTCCTGTCACATTCAGCAAAGCAGCGGTAAAAGGGGTCGCTCCGTCAAAGCTGTAATATACCTTACTGCTTTTCATTCCAAATTCTTCATAGAAGGAGGTTATGAGTCCGTTCATGGTGGAAGAAAATAAGGAGGCGGAGGGATAGTCATACAGCATTCCGTCATTGCTGGTAACACGATTTAAACGTTCAAAACGTCGGAAGCTGCCTGATTTCTGCGCCACATCAGCCATATCAGTGTACTCCCTGTAGTTTTTCAGGTAATTGGTTCTGGATACGGTAGGGCAGCTGGTAAGAAAGGTATTCAGCCCGGCCTCCAAAGTAAACAGTAAAAGGAAGGAAAATACCAGCAATGAAGTATTACCAGGCCTATTTCGATACAGATGGAGTAAATAGCCATAAGCAAGAAGAAAACAGGCGGAAAGCAGATAGGTCCGGTTTGTAAAGGCATCATCAGTAATCAGCTTTTGACAAAGTACCAAAAATACCATAACACCGAAAAATACCCGGGAAAGCTCCTCCTTGGAAAATTCCTTCAGCCGGAAAAAGCATTCTGCACAGACAGTCAGCAATAATAAGATATATAAGTAGGACTGCCTTGAGGGTAAGGAATTGGGATAATTAAATCCGTGCCATAAAAATGTTAGGGCATTAGAGGAAAAGCTGATCAGAAAAAAAGAAAGAAGAATCAGTTTTCCCATTTTTTTAACAGTGGGGATGGATTTACAAATAATATAAAGCGGAATCAATATAAAAACGGATACTCCGGCATAAACATTTGGCCAGTGATCCAGGCCGATTTCTACGGCAACATCCATATTATGTCGTGCAAATACATCTAACAGGGCAAAATAAGAATTAGCATCCTTGGGAAAGGAGGAGCCGCTGAATTCGGACAGACTAAGAGCTGACAGCTCCGGAAGGAGCAGCAGAGCTGCCATTCCTGCAGATAAAAGGGAAAAAAGAGCAAAATCCCGGCAGGAAACCAGCTTTTTTTCAGAATCCGGCAGTAAAACTAAAAGAAAATAAAGAGCCAGATAAATACAAAGCATAATACTGATATAAAAATTCGATAAAATACAGATGGTTAAACAGATGGTATAGAGCTTAAAGTTTCGTTTGTCCACAAGGCTTTCCAGACCAAGAACTACCAGGGGGGTTAAAAATATCACATCCAACCACATTACATTCCAATTATAAGCGGCCAGAAAGCCGGATAAGGCATAAAAAGTGGAAAACAATAATAGGCCGGGATGTTTTTTGTGGAAATGGTGGCTGAAATAATAACTGCAGGTGAAGCCGCAAAGTCCAATTTTAAAGATTACAAGATAGGATTGGAATTCTATCAGGAATTTTTCGGGTACAAAAATACAGAGCCAGTTAAAGGGACTGGCAAGATAGTAAGTGTATAGAGCAAGAAAATTGGAGCCAAGTCCGGTATTCCAGGAAAATAACAGGGAATCCCCACTTTTCAGCTTGTGATAAAATTCTGTTAAAAAGGGGAAATACTGATGATACATATCTATATGCAAAAAGGAGCGGTCTCCAAAGGGGTAAATCTGCCGTAAAACAAAAATAGACAGCATTACCAAAAAAGGAAGCAAAAAGGCCGCTATATAGAAGGAATGTCTTTCTAAAAAGGATTTTATGGATATTTTGTCTTTTAACATGTGATAGAGTCTCCCGGTTTAAGCAGTTTTAACGATCGAATAAATAGTAGTATTGAAGGATAGCATAATCTGCCAGTTTTTCCTTGATTTCTGTAATTTCATAGGAGTTTTGCTGGCTATCTTTAGCCTGAATGGCTGAAATTACAGGAAAGCTTTCTTCCTGAGTGCTTAAAAAGCTATAGTACTCACTTAAGGGAAGGTTGGCAGCTCTCAGTACTCTCAATGCCAGATAATTCAGGCTGGTCTCCTGTAAGAAGGCTTCCTCAATATCATAGTTGGCCCAGAGGAAAAAAGGGACCTGGTAGCGCAGTCTTTGGTCCTGGTGGGAAAGCTCAGCAGGATTTTTGTTATTTTGCAGCCAGATATCCCGGACAACGGAATCAGTAGGCTGATGATCTCCGAAAAATAGAAGAAGCACCTTTTCTTCCTGATTTTTAAAGTAGGAGATCAGCTTTTTGATTTCCTCATCAGATATTTTCAGTAAAGACAAATACTGGGAAAGAGATTTGTCTTCACTTCCTGTTACCTGAATAGAAGGAGTAAAATTTTCAAATTCTTCCGAGTAGGAGGAATGATTCTGCATGGTAACATTGAAAAGAAAAAGAGGCCGGTTGTTATCCTTTTTTTCATAGAATTCAATAATCTTTTCATAATTATGCTTATCACTGATATATTTTCGTATTTTCTCCGGATTTTTAAAATCCTCCAGGGAGTAAAAGGTATCAAAGCCCAAGCGTGGATAAACGAAATCTCTTTGCCAGCCGGATGCTCCGTAAGGATGAATAGCAACGGTTTCGTAGCCCAGATCCTTTAGATAGGATGCCAGGGAAAAGCTTTGCTTTTTTAGATATTGCTGGTAGGGAATAGAACCCTGGGGTAAAAAAGCCATGGACTGTGAAGTAAGAAATTCAAATTCAGAATTAGCAGTATTGCCTCCTAAAACAGAAACATTGGCAATTCCGCTTTGGGTATTGTCTACTCCTTTAAGAAGGGAATGGACAAAGGGCAGATAATCTGTATTTGTAGTAAAATCCCCTAAAATATTCAAGTCGGAAAAGGCTTCGTTCATTATAACAATAATGGAGGGAAGTTCTTCCTTTATTGATACGGTACTCCCCGGAGTGAGCGTATTTAAGGATGCTCCCTTGTTTTTATAGGAAGCTAAAATCTCATCGGCTTTTTCTAAGGAATAGCCGGCGGGTTTTTCCACAGATAAATATTTCGATTGAAGAATTAAGGTAACCAGGGTTCCATTACGGAAGGTCATGGTAGTAGGTGTAAATAATTTATCATAGAATCGGAAGATACGCTGTGCCTGTTGACTTTGTACATAGAAGAATAGTGTAAACAATAAAATTAGGGAAATAAGGCCTACTGACAGACGCAATTTCTTCTTAGTGACGATAATGTCACATAGTCCTGACAACCAAAAGAGTACTATGAACATCAGAATAACCAATAAAGCTTTTATGTCAACGGTATAATTATAGTTGTCAGCAACACTGGCTGCCGTCTTTAAGGAAAACAGATCCCAGGGCATAAAAGGAGTACCGCGAAATGCCAGAATAAAGTAATTGACTAATCCTGTCAAACAAAAAATGACACATTCTGCCCGTAGAATATATTTGGCTTTTTTCAAAAAAAACAAGCCTATTAAGGTAAATAATTGAAAGAAGAGGATATTTAATAATTGAATGGAAAGGTTTTGTTTTTCAAAGGGATTACACAGAAAAGCTTCCATACAGTAAAAGATTGCGGTAGGTATGAAAAGGAAGAGAAATAAAGAAAATTTCGTAGAATTTGTAATATGTTTCATAATCTGATAAAAGATACTCCTAAAATTTTTCCTACACATTTTATACCATATAATAATTAGGATGCAATAGAGAAAAAATTTATAGGAACAAAAATTGTAGCAAAAAATTAAAAAGGTATTGACAAGAAGTTGTTTAAAGAGTAGAATAGCTTTGTTGTCAAGAACAATATGTACGCTTAGCTCAGCTGGATAGAGCGTTTGGCTACGGACCAAAAGGTCGGGGGTTCGAATCCTCTAGCGTACAGTAATAAAAACCTCGTAAACTCAATGGTTTACGAGGTTTTTTGTTGTTCTAAAACAAATTGAATAGTGGATTCAACCAAGAATTAACCAAGAAATAAATTTTCGACCAAGAAAAGGGGAAGAAATTAGTATTTGAAAATGATATAGGCTTATGATATTTTAAAGAAAATATAATATGCTTACCGGGGTAGCCGGGGGACGTGTTTCCACCTGTTCCGAGCCTGTTCGGAAAGGGGTGGCAAAAAGGAAAGGGAAGAAACTTCCCTTCCCTCCCTGTGCGTTTATATTTTTATAAAAATTTGCATTTTAACCATATCTAAAAATCAACCAACCTTCAAAATTTTTATATTCTTCTTTATTAACGTGTTTTTCATAGATGTTTTTTAAGTCTGATTTTGTAAAAATCTCGTTTTTAAAAGGTTCTTCGTAAGTTATATATTTTTGCATTTTTTTAAATTCTTTCTTTTAAAATTTAGTTTTTATGTGTTTTGAAAATTTGAAAAAAATAAAGAAATCAAGGAATTTGTTTCAAATAATGAATAAATTTTTATTTATAAAAATTTGCATGGTACTTTAATTTTGATTTTTTTAAATAAAAACCATTCTTAAAAATAAATTTTTAAAAAAACATAATAAATAAGAAAAATACAAAATATAGAAGAAAAAAACATAAAAAAATGTTAAAAATCAGACTTAAATTCTTGAGATTTTATTAAGAAATGAAGATTTTGATATTTTAGATACAATTTTTTAAAAATAAAATACAAAAATATAAAATTACTTTATATATAAAGCGTAAATAAAAAAGAAGCCTGTTAATAGCTGTAACTATCAACAAGCTATCCACAATGTAAGTACAATTTACAAAAGGATTTTTCTTTTTCTATACATTATATGTAAAAGAAAAAATGATAAAATAAAAGATTTTTTGATATTTTTAGCTTTTTTTCTTTGTTTTTATATAAATTTTACCTTTGTAGAAGTTCTTACATTGCAAAAAATGTAGGGACTTTTACTTTTTGTTTAAATATAACACCTAGAAATATAGAAAGGAGGGGAACATGGCTAAAGTTAAAGGGTTAGTTCACACAACTACATACGGCAATGGGATGCAAAAACAAAGCGTTTATGTGCATAATCCCAATTATAAAGGCTATGTTGCCCCTGCTACCGAAGAAGAAAGGCAGGTGGAAAACAAGCGACTTAGGGGTGTTAAAAGCAAATCCAATCTATTGCAACGGGTGTTAAGTTGTGACACATATAGATTTTTTGTAACCCTTACTACTGACGACTTAGCACTTGCGTTGGATGGGAAAAAATTGCTAGATTGTGGGGCTAAATTCCTGCGGGCTAATGGTATGGAGTATGCTAGGGGCGACTTTTTCGTAGTTTTGGAAACTTTCGACAACCATGTAAAAGGCTACCATTTACACGCATTAACAAGCTTTCCAGTTAATTTGGTAAACTGGTGTGCTTGCTATGGGGCTGATGCAACAAAAGATAGCATTTGGGAAAATTTAGGCGAAAATTGGGACATTCCAGAGGATTTGTATAATGTTTGGGGTACTGACTGGGATGCAATGGGTAATTTGTATTGCGAAAAATTACGTTATTTAAATTGTGGTATTAATGTTGGGATTTTGCGAGGTTTATTATATATAACCAAAAAAATAGATGAAACCAAAGAGAGAATGGAAAAGGAAAACAAAAAAGGTATCCATATCTATAGGGCAAACGTAAAAAAAATCAAAAAAATACAGATGTAGATTTTTTGAAGTTTTTGAAGAAGATTTTGAAGATTTTCTTAAAAAAACTTCCCAAAAAGTAAAAAAACATAATGAAAAATTTAATGAAAAAGCTGAAAAAAATTGAAGAAAAAATAGAAAATGATTTCATTTCATTAAAAAAAATAATTCGTAATTTTGAAGAAGGTAATTTAAAAAAAGTTAACAATATATTTAGAAGAAAGAAATACTTCTACAATAAAAAATAATGAAATCAATGAAAATTACGAAATTTTTGAAGAAGTATTTTATATTGAAAGTGTTTCTGAAGAAAAAACTAATGATTTAGAAGAATTTTCTTCTTCTAAAGGGTTTTCTAAAGAAGAAAACAATGAAAAAATTCAAAAATTAAATGATGAAATCAGCTATTATAATTCTAGAATTAAAGAAATTGAAAATTTAATAGACATAACCGACCGTAAAAATAGGGAGGGAAAAAGGAAGATTTTCCTTTTTTCCTTTTTGGTAGGATTAAAATGTATGAAGGTTTATTAAAGTATGTCTGAATAGATGAAAAATTAGTCAATTTGTAAATAATTGAAAATATATTGCAAGTAGTAGCCTTTTATGATAGTATCACACCAGATAAAGAAAAGTCAGAATTGGATATGTGTAGCGGTATAAACTTTAAATATGAATTATCAAGAATATTTATGATGATGAGAGGTTTATTCCGTTATTTTAAAACCTTTTTTGATAATTAATATTCTTGTTTGTACATAGGAGGTAGAATATGTATTTTATTGATTTTATCAAGAGTTTGGGAAAAAAGCACAGAATACCTGTTATTATTTATTTGGTATTTAATGTAGTGATTATCACTTGCATTGTTGGTAATATACTTGTTGCAATGGGTATATATGCTTTATCTATTATTCTTGCATTGTCGCCAGTAGGTGAATGGATATTAAGAACTCAAATGGGGTGTAAAAAGATTAATCGAATAGATTATGCTGAACGTCTTACTCCTATTTTTAAAGAAGTTTATGCTCGTGCCAAGCAGGAAAACCCTTTATTGCCAGATGATATTGAACTTTGTATGAATGATGATAAAGCTCCAAATGCATTTGCAACAGGGAGAAAGACAATCTGTCTTACTAAGGGGATGTATGAAAATGCTACTGCAGAGGAATTAAAGGGAGTATTCGCACATGAATTTGCACATATAGCAAATCACGACACAGATCTAATTCTTGTTGTAACAGTAGGAAATATAATTATAACAACAATGATTATTGTGATTAGATTCGTATTTAGAATTATGTCATTTTTTGGAAGTATTTCAAATGTTTTTGGTTCTGGACAAGGAAACGCTCCAATTTTAATTGGAATTGTGGGTGATGTTGTGGTCGCAGCACTTATGTGGGTATGGACAAAACTTGGTCAATATCTTGTACTGGCAACAGGAAGAGCTGAGGAATATTTGGCAGATGATTTTTCATTAAAGCTTGGATACTCAGAGGGACTTTGCCGGTTTCTTGATAGGTTTGTAGGTGAACGTAGAAAGGGTGTTTTCGCAGTTCTTTCAAGTAGTCATCCGGCAAAAGATGATAGAATTGCCAAATTACAACAGAACGGATGTACATATAGAGCATAGTTTTGTGATAAATAAAGAGGGCTAAGGTATATTCCTTGGCCTTTTTAGTATATATGAGGTTTAAAATGACATTAGAAGAGAAGATTGCAAAAATAGATAAAACATATGTAGATTTACAGAAATTTGTGCATGAGAGTGAGTATGAATATGGGGCAATGTTGATAAGAATTATTGTTGAAATGATTGTTAATTCTTATACTGATTATTATGTTCCAGAAATAAAAAATAAAGGACAGATTCCAGCGATTATGGAACAAATTACGGCATTAGAGAAATGTAGTAATTTTCCCAAAAGTCATATTTATAATCTTCATGAAATGAGAAAAATAGGAAACATGGGATCTCATCAGGGAGAAGGAAAAGAAGTTAAAGGAATCTATATACAAGCTATTATGCCTAATGTTCTAGATGAAATTAATGTGTGGAAATCCTTTGAAAAAGAGGGAGAGCAAAAACTTATTCAAATGAATACAGAACGGCAAAATATATTGCTAAATGGTAAAGTTGAAAAAGATCCTACTAAAATAAAAGTTGCATTAGTATTATCGGTAATTGCATTTGTAGTAATTTTATGTTGTACCATGAATAAAACGATTCAGTTTTTTACTATGGGATTATACTATGACGAATCTGGATTACTTTTATATTGGGGATGTGTAATAGCATACTTTATTTTATCAGCATATTGTAGACCTTATGGGAAAATACATAAATCCTTATTTAACATATTAACTATATATTTCATTTTACCTCGGATATATCAGGTAATACTTTGTATTATGGGAGAAGGATTGTTAATGTTAGCTATTGTTTATACTTTAATTATATTCTTTTTTGTAGGT
>JAFYWD010000241.1 GCA_017558205.1 Lachnospiraceae bacterium
ATAATGATAAAAATCTTATGTACCTCTTTTTCATATTTCCTTTCCTCCTATGTAAAAAACATTCTGGATATTTTATGTCGCATATAGGTTTAGTTTATTTTATTTTGAATACTTTGTCTATAATTATTACAAAATAATTATATTTTTTAGTAATAATTCTACTTTTATAATTAAAACTAGAAAAAAACTGCCGGCGTAATTTAGCCGGCAGAAAAACTATTTATTTTTTTAAAGCTTATTGGAATAAATTCCAGAACCATACAAAGTTCTTTGATGTGATTTTGAAGGTTACAGTTTTATTACCACCGTAATTATCAAGACCTTTTAAGGTAACCTTGGCAGTACCTTTTTTCACATTATTACTATAGCTTCCTTCTACTATTTCATAGCTTGTTCCAAAATCTTTTGTAATATCAACCCTGTTTACTACCACAGATTCAATATCCTCTTTTGTAAGTGTAATAGAGTCGCCGGTATAAGCTTTTGCTTTTATCTTGATTTTAGCTTTTGTAAAGTCAAGCTCAGTAATAGTGTAGGTTTCTGTAAGGGTTCCTCCATTATACAGACCTTTTCCTGTTACTTTAACAGTAATTACACTGCCTGCCTGAGGGGTATCCTTCTTGGTCATTTCTGTACCTTCAGCATTAAAGTAGGCTGTGTCATAATCTTGACCTGCTTTTAATACCTTACCATCCGCATCTGTCACAACAGGCTTACTCATAAACTTGCCGGCCTTTTTATTATATGCCACATCTGCTACAGAAATTGTTACAGGAGACTCTGCATCATCTAAAGCTTTTTCTTCAATAGTAAAGCTCTTTAAAACAGTTCCCTTATAATTTCCAATACCCTTAATAGTAACTGTAGGATCTGTTTTACTTCCTGTGGCTGTTAAAATCTTACTGTTATTCTTATAGGAAAGCTTGTAATCCTTTCCTTCTACCAGTTCTGTAAATCCATAATAAAGAGAAAGCTTAGGTTTTGCACCACCCTTTGTATATTTTACGGTAATTTCCTCTTCTAAACCGTTTACAGCACGGTCATCTTCTGCACGCAATTGATCAGCAGATAAATCAAAGGCTGTAATAGCATAGGTTTTCTTCAGACTTCCCGTATAGCTATTGATACCTGTAATCGTTACAGTTACCTTACCTACATTTACTGCATTTGTATAAGCCAGGCGATAATCAACATCTTCTACCAGTGTTTTTCCATTAAGAACTACAACAGGCTTTAATTCCTGACTTTCTGTATTATAGGTAACACTATCTAAGCCACTAACCTTAGCAGATTTGATATTATCTCCCGTAATCTTAAAGGTTACTTTCTTCATTCCGGCATAATCGCCTATACCTGTTAAGATTGCTGTAGCAGTTCCGATTTCCTCATTATTTACAAATTCTACAGTATAATCCTGACCTTTTACAAGATCCGGTTTCTTACTCATGGTTACTGTTAAATCAGGTTCTATGGGGTTACCATTCCAACTACTGAACACTTGATCAGCAATCTTAGCAACCTTAACTTTACTCATAAGAGTCTGATTTGTAATGGTAAAGCTTACCTTAGCAGTACCGGCAAAGTTACCTCCGGCTTTTGCTGTCAGAACCACTTCATAAACTCCGGCATCCTTATTAGCTCCTGCCTGTCCCTGATCTAATTCTGTATAAGAAACTGTAAAATCAGTTTTCGCTTTTAATTTCTTGCCATTAAAGGTTACTACGGGAACCGGCTTTTGAACCTTGTTATTAGGTGCAGCTACAATATTTTCAATAGCTACTAAATCACTGGTTAAGTCAACCGCTTTAATGTTAAAGTACTTTGCTTCTGTACCACTGTAGTTTCCTTTCCCTTTTACAATAACAGAAGGTGTCTTTTTAAGTTCTGATGAATGATTTACCTTTGTATTATTCTTATAGGAAATGGTGTAATCTTTACCTTCCTGTAATCTTCTTTCTCCATCATATACTCTTGCAACAGGCTTAATGGCAGCTCCGGTATAGGCATATTCTTCTGCTACACCGGCAATCCATAATCCTTCAGGTATTCCACCTTCCGGAATATCTCCGGGTAATACACCTTCCTCCTCTTCGTTCAGAGAAGCTTTTTTGAAATGAACCTGTTCCTTGACATATACTGTAGCAACAGCTTCCGCTTCCGCCTCATTTGTAACGAGATAAGGACTTGCTACAGAACCGATACCACCGGCCGGGAAAGCTACAGAATACTTATTGTTAGTAATTTCTGTTAAATCCAATGCCTTGTATACGATATCGTATTCATGAACTCCTTCTTCCCAAACAACGCCAAGCTTTCCGTCTGCCTGAAGAATCATGGTAGAGTAGCAGCTCTTGCCATCCTGTAACAGGAAGCTGTCATTTAGTGAACTCCATTTTGAGGTATCAGCAAACTCAGTTACAGTTAATTCCTGATCCATATCAAGCCAACGATAGAAAATACGAACTCCGGTTCTTCCGGTAGAAGTCGGTAAGCTCTGTAAAATTACATAGCCATATTTTCCGGTTTCATTATCTTTTGCAAATACTACATAAACCTCACCGTTACATCCATCATTACTTCCAGGTGCAAGATTCATATCCATAGCAGTTCCCCAAGCACCGGTCTTATAGGTAGGATCATTTTTATCATATTTAAAGATATTAACCTTACGTCCCTTAGTTATTCTACTTGTAATTACTACATCA
>JAFYWD010000242.1 GCA_017558205.1 Lachnospiraceae bacterium
ATGGATAGATATGCCTTATTCCCCTCATATTGTACAAAATCTACTTTACCTTCCGGGTAAGTCGTACTTCCTGAGCTGTCAGTTACATTCATAAATACATATTGTCCCACAAGACCGGATGCTCTCTGTAATGTCATACTGCTGTTAAGGTTCTGCATCTCCTCTAATTCAGAGAATGTTGCCAGCTGTGAAATATATTCTGTATTAGAGGTAGGCTGTAAAGGATCCTGATATTTCATCTGTGCTACTAAAAGCTGTAAGAACGCATCCTTATCTAAGCTGGAATTCGCTGATTTTTTATTATTTTGTAAATTACTGGTTTGATTCACTACCTGCCCGTCTTGAATTTGTGCGATTGTTCCCATATTATCCTCCTTTCTCCTTTTATTTTATACCGTATAATCTACAGTATTACCATTTCTGATCATCATGTCAGCTACTACTTTATCTGCCTCATCCAGTTCTTCTAAATCAAGTTCACTGAAACCTTCCAAAGCTGATAATCGGATTCTTCTTCCGTTTCGCTTATTATTTTCTTCATATTGCTGATTACGGTTCTTCTCCTGATCCAAGCTTCTTTCAAATCCCTGTGCTTCCACATTAACTTCTATGGATTCTACTTTTAAGCCCTGCTGTGCAAAATTATCTTTCAGTTGAATTAACTGTGCTTCCAATGCAGCCTTTACTGCCTCATTTTGAGTAGTAAACGTAGCTGTCAACACACCTTCCGTACTTGCAATCTGTACTTTAACATTTCCTAAAGAAGCAGGATGTAACTGTAATTCCATTTCAGTAGTGTTTGGCTTTATATTCAGTTTAATATATTCAGTAATCTGCCGGATGATTTCCTCTCCTGCACTGCTGTAAACTGCCTGAGTTGCCTGAGCCTTATCTACTGATTCAGCAAGACGATTCAGGAAATTCTGCGAAAAACTTTCTCTTCCCATATTTCCATGGTCTTCACGCGAAGCATCCCTGCCCTTATGATCTGTCTCTGTTTTCAAAGCAGTAGCTGCTTCTAAGGACGTATCCTTAACCACTTCAACTTCTACCATACTATTCTTACGTTCTGTAAGCATCAGTGTCTCATCCTCAGATTCCGGCAATACAGCCAGCTCATCAGTAGCTATTAGTTCCTCTGCCTTTTTCGTTGCATTTAGAGCTTCTAAAAATGCTCCCATCTCAGCGTCATTAAGTCCGAATTTACTTTGTAATTCTTTGACCAAATCTTCTGCTTTGTTCATGAGACTTTTCAAATCAAGAAACAGTTGTTCATCTGTAACTACGGATAATGCATCTTTTCCGGGATTTAGTGCCAATGCAACCTGAGTGATACTCTCGCTATTTAACAAATCAAGAGCTGTCAGACCTAACATTTCTAAAACAGTTTCTACTTCTTCCACTGTTACGCCAAATGTTCGTGCTGTTTCTTCTACCATGATCATTCCGGCTTCTTCAGCTGCCTGATCCATAGCTTCTTTTTCAGAAATTTTTGAAGCTTCATTAGCTGTCTCTTTTAGCTCATCCGTCTTTTTATTATTTCTGATACCGGAATGTTTTTGCAGATCCTTGTCTGTTTCGCTTTTTGCTGTTTTTACTTCCACACTTGTAGAATCTGTCTCCTGTCTATTCCCTTGTGTCTTATCAAAAATCTTAGAAAAGCTTTCACTTCCTGAAACATTTTGACCCTTGGGCAGACTTCCTAAGTTACCCATAAAAGTGTTTTTTACATCTTTGATTAATGACATCTTTCTCCTCCTTTCCTATCATATTTTATTATTTTTATCTTCAAGATCCGGGAAAGTATTAGCGATCCGGCTCCATAATTTTGGTAAGCTTAGCTGCTATTTCAGAATCCATTACCCCTAAAATAGCTCCTCTGTCTTCTGCTGACATCTCTCCCAAAATTCTTGCCGCAAGTTCAAGGTTATTTGACATTTCTTCAAAAATACCTGCTGCCTGTTTTGGCTTCATTTCTGAATATGCCAAAGCATAATCCTGAACTTCCTTGCTTTCTTCAAGATCTGAGACAACTTGTTTATAAAGGAACTCTGCTGTGGCAGGATCCATACTCTCATAATATTTGAGGTATTCTTCTGCTCCCGGTCCTTTATCTGCATAAACTACTTCTTCGTAAAATTCAGTTTTTATACGTTCAAATTCTACCTGACTGGATTCGAAGGTTTTTAATCTGTTTACTTCCTCACGAAGCTTGGTATTGTCAGTTTCCAAGGAATCTGTTCTTAGATCAGCCTGCTCCAGCTGAAGTTCCAAGACCTTAATTTGATCCACTGCTTCTTTTAAGCTGGTATAACCTGCGTACTCATCTTCAACCACCTCCGGATTCCCTATGGGCGCATCAGAAGGCAATATTTTGTTGACTACGGGAACATCCTTCAAAATAGGCTTTAAAACTCCGGAGCCAAATCCTCCTACATCCAGCTTTATCAAAAAACCAAGAATCAGTAACCATACTGCAACAATGGCAATCGTCGTCAGAAAAATCGGAAGATTACTTCCCTCCTCTTCCAGTCCTGCCTCCTGAACCGCCAGTTCTTTTGCCTTTTGCTTAGCCTCTTTTCGCTGTGCTTTTTGTTCTGCCTTCAGTTTTTTGCGTTCTTCTTTAATTTTTTTTATATCAGTTTCCTGTTCAAAAATCTTTTCGTCTGCCATATTCCCTAATCTTCTTTTCGTCTTTTTCCATATGTAAAGCTAACAAGCTCATCAATTTCTTTGCTTTCTCTGGCATTTTCTTCCTGTAAAAACTCCTCAAAGGCCTTTTCTTTCAGCTTTTCCTGAGTTTTTCTCTCTTTCATCAGTTCTGCCAGTCTTTCTCTTTTCACTTCTACCTGTCGCTTTGCCTCTTCCACCCGATTTAATTGCAATTCTATGAACTCCTTCATCCGTACAAGAGCTTCTCTGTTTTCTCTTATTTCATCCAGATTCAAATTTTCAGACAATAAAATTCTTCCTTCTTCAGAGTAGCCGATACGACGTTCTTCCAAAACCTGCAATTTACTCTCTTCTTCCTGTAATATTCTGTTTGCCAGCATAAATTCTGTCTTTGCCTGATCTTCCAGCTTATATTTTATATTTAAAATATTCTGCATCCGATACACGAATCTAGCCATGACAAACTCCATTCACATTTCAGTCTTCAAAAATAGCCTTCATTCGGCTCAAGCTTTCTTCAAAATCAACTTTTTCTTCTGTATCCTGCCGTAAGAATTCATTTATTGCATCAATTTTTTCTATTGCATAATCAATAGAAGGATTGCTTCCCTTTTTATAGGCTCCAATATTAATCAGATCTTCCGCCTCTACATAGGTAGCCAATACACTTTTTAATTTACCTGCAATCTGCTTATGCTCCTTGGATACAATCTGGCTCATACAACGGGAAATACTTTGGAGTATTCCTATGGCAGGATAATGGTTCTTATGTCCCAGCTTACGGCTTAACATAATATGACCATCTAAAATACTTCTTGCTGTATCTGTAATAGGCTCATTAAAATCATCACCATCTACCAATACGGTATATAATCCGGTGATGGATCCTTTACTGCAATTTCCTGCCCTTTCCAGCAATTTAGGCATTTCCGAATAAACACTGGGAGGATAACCTCTTGTTACCGGTGGTTCGCCGCTGGCAAGACCAATTTCCCGCTGGGCCATGGAAAATCTTGTAAGAGAGTCCATCATAAGTAAAACATCCTGCCCCTGATCTCTAAAGTATTCAGCTATGGCTGTAGCAGTTTTAGCAGCCCTGTTTCGTTCCAAAGCCGGTCTGTCAGAGGTGGCAACCACTACTACCGACCTACGCATGCCTTCTTCCCCCAGGTCACGCTCTATAAACTCACGCACCTCACGGCCACGCTCACCTATTAAACCAATGACGTTTATGTCTGCCTTGGTATTTCTTGCAAACATTCCAAGCAAAGTAGACTTTCCTACTCCCGAGCCTGCAAATATACCTATTCTTTGCCCTTTACCTATAGTAATCAAGGAATCTACTGCCTTCACCCCCAAGGGTAGCACCTCATCAATAATTTTTCTCTCCATAGGATCCGGTGGTAATGCTTCTACCGAATAAGCTTGGCCTCCCATAAGCTTACTTCCATCTAACGGTCGCCCCAGGCCATCAAGGCACTTTCCCAGCAAATCAGGTCCTACCAATATTTTTAAGGCATCACCTGTATTTTCAACTACATTTCCAACTCCGATACCATCAGTCATATCAAAAGGCATCAGCTGTGTTTTTCCTTCCTTAAAGCCTACAACTTCCGCCATAATCGGAGAAGAATCAGGCTGCGATGGATAAATATAGCAAACATCACCCAGCTTGGCATCCGGTCCTGCTGACTCTAAGGTAAGACCTACAATATTTACAATTTTCCCTTTTTTCTTATATAAGGTATGCTCTAACACCTTTTCGTATTTGGTAAATTCAATGGTTTTGTCCACTTTCCCAATCCTCTGCATTAGTTTTCATAAGATAACAGACGCAATCTGCGTTTTAATTCTTCTACCTGTGTGCCTATACCACAATCATATATTCCTGTATTTGTTTCAATCATACATTCATTCTGCTTCAAAGTCATATCCTCTACAATTTCCACAGTAATGGTTTTAGAAAGCATATGATCCAGCAATTCTGCTCTGGAACCTATAACTTCCTTATAGTCTTCTTTACTTACATGAACAATAAAGTCTCTTGCACCTTCTATTGTTCTGATAGTATTACTGATGGCATGAAATAAGATAGGCTTATAAGAAGCAAGATCAATGTTGAAAATTTCTTCGTAAATACCGGTAATAGTTTCAACAAACTGCATCTCCAGAGCATCTACACGCTTTTGAAACTCCTTCTCTAAAGCTGCTTCCTGCTGTTTCCACTTCACCTTTTGTTCTTCCAGCTGGCGAGCTGCTTCAATCTGCCCATCACGATAGCCTTCTTGCTTTCCTTCTTCTATAGCTTTCTTTTTAAGAAAGCTAATTGCTTTATCGGCTTCAGCCTGAAGCTCTTCAATTTCTCTCTTTGCCTCTTCAATCATTTCCTCCGGAGACGGTCCCTGATATAGCGGAACCGGAGAAGCATCTACGCTTTCTTCACTTTGAAATTCTTCGCCTTCCGATAAATAAAGGGGATCCACCTCAGGGGCTCCTAAACCGGTCGAAAAACCTTCTTCCTTTTCTGCTTTCTGGTAAATTTCTATTTTTTTCGCAAACAGCTCGTTAGAGTCCAGTATCATCGGCTCTTTTTCTTTTAAAACAAACTGATTGGCCTTAATCAGATTCTTAGACAACAATTTCGTCTCCTCCACCTCTGGAAATTACGACTTCTCCTGCATCTTCCAGCTTTCTGATAATATTTACAATCTTCTGTTGCGCTTCTTCTACGTCCTTCATTCGGACAGGACCCATAAATTCCATATCTTCTCTTATCATTGCTGCAAGTCTCTTGGAAAGGTTATTAAAGATTGCAGTCTGTACCTGTTCATTAGCACTCTTAAGCGCCACCGCCAGGTCATTATTATCCACATCACGAAGTACCCTTTGAATAGATCTGTCATCCAGCAACAGGATATCTTCAAATACGAACATCTTCTTACGGATTTCATCAGCCAATTCAGGTTCTTCAATTTCTAATGTTTCCATGATATGTTTTTCAGTACCACGGTCTACGGAGTTCAAGATGTCAACTACTGCATCTACTCCACCAATAATAGTGTAATCCTGATTTACAAGACTTGCCAGCTTGGATTCCAAAATTTTCTCCACTTCCTTTATAATGTCGGGACTGGTTCTATCCATCATTGCAATACGCTTCGCTACATCAGCCTGTCTTTCCGGTGCCAATGCAGAAATAATCATCGAGGACTGCATTGGTGACAGATAAGATAAAATTAATGCAATTGTCTGCGGATGCTCATCCTGGATAAAATTCAGCAACTGGGAGGCATCTGTTTTTCTTACAAATTCGAAAGGTTTTACCTGCAATGATGCGGTCAGTTTTCCGATTACACTCATAGCCTTTTCTGTACCCAGTGCCTTTTCTAGAAGTTCTTTCGCGTATCCGATACCACCCTCCGCAATATACTGCTGAGCAAGACATACCTGATAAAACTCTTCTATTACACTTTCCTTCATCTGAGTGGTAATACTTCTGGTATTTGCAATTTCCAGAGTTAATTCTTCTATTTCTTCTTCTTTTAAATGTCTAAATATATTTGCAGACTTTTCCGGACCTAAGGTTATTAATAAAATCGCGGATTTTTGCAAGCCTGATAATTTATCATCTCCACTACGGGACATACCGTTTCCTCCTCATCCGTTTTCCCGGGTTCTTACATTCCCCAGTCTTCATTCAGCCAGTTACGCAACAAATTGGCCGCTGCTTCCGGATTCTCATCTACAAATTTTTCAATCAGTTTTCTGGTTTCGGATTTTGTTTCAGCTTCCAAATCTTCCAGTGTACTTTCAGGGGTAGACTGAAGCAGACTTTCCACAGAAACCTCTTCCTCTTCCTGCACTGTCTTTTCGTTTCTTAAGCTTCTGAATATTACAAAAAGAAGCAATCCTAAAATCAGAACAATCAATACTACCTGCAGAATATCGGTAGCCGTCATCGGCAATCCTTCTGCATCTATGTACATAGGCTCTTCATAAGCAATAAAAGAAATATTTTCAGCACTAATACCGGATGCCTTAGCAACTACATCTACTAAGTCTTCATCTACTTCCAGCTTCTTTCTTTCCTGGTTCTGTACCTTATATTCCTCCCAGGTAATACCATCCAGCAATCCCTGACTTTTCGCATCTTCCTCTTTCAGCACGCGATATTTTATTGCCGCTACGGAAATGGAAGATGTATTATACTTAATCAGTCCCGGCGGAATTGTAGTAAGCTTAACATTCTCATTAGGAAGATAATCTCTGGAAATCTCAGAAGTTGTAGAGCTACTGGTTTCATAATCATTCATCATGTAATCAGTATTATCTTCATTATTGGAATCAGTTCCCGGCACTCCGCCTACTCCGCCACTTGTTTCCGCTTCATAAACATCTTCATGACTAAGAACTCCCTGTGTCTGTCCATCTGCCGGATAGAAAAGATGTTCTGTTTCTTCCACACTTGAAAAATCAAGATCCAGGTTGGGAGAGGCCTCCACTAAATTAAATTCATTGGTAGCCAACAATACCTTTTTAATATTACTCTGAAGCACCGCTTCCGTCTGCTGCTTTACAGTAAATTGACTATTAGCTGTTCCTGTAATGGAACTGATATCATCTCCCGAGAAAAGCAGATTCGCCTCATTATCCATGATGGTAATGGTCTGAATTTTCTCATTTCCCAAGGAGGTCTTTACAAACTGAGCAATATTAGCTGCCTGATCATTTGTCAGCGCATCACTTAATTCCAGTACAATACCCGCTGAAGCATCCTTGTTCTGCGCAATCATGGTCCCGTCATCTTCCGGAATATCCAACATAACCTTGGCAGAAACAATATTTTCCAGACTTTCCAAATCCGCCTCAAGAGATTCTTCCATATATGCTTTATAACGTTTTAATTTATCAGATTCCGTAGTACTCAACCCACCACTGGTAACATCATCAATCCCCATCCTGGTAGTAGGAATATTATTGGCACCCAACAACATTCTAGCCTGCCCTATCTGATCTTTTTCTACCTTAATCTGATAACCATCCTCAGAATAAACATAATCAATAGCAGGCGATGCTCCCTCTAACAGTTCAATGATGGCAGATGACTCTTTTGTAGTTTCACAAGTCACCAATTCCACATACTGCGGTCTGGTCAAGACGGTAATCAGAATCACCAGCGCCAGAATAACCCCTGCTAAGATTGATATTATAATTGTTTTTTGTTTTGACGAATACTTGTTCCACCATTCCAAAAATTTTGATGGAAGCTGTTTTATCTTATCTACCATTGCACCTTACCCATTCTTAGTATTCTTTACACCTGCATATTCATAAGTTCCTTGTAACTTTCAAGAAACCTGTCTCTCAATGCAACTGTATATTGTAAAGCTGTAGAAGCTTTCGTCTGTGCCACTACCAAATCATGAGTGTTTTCTGTCAACCCCAAAGCAAATTTCAATTCTTCATTTTCAGCATCAGACAAGTAGGAATTTGTAGTTCTGATATTTTCCATAGCCGCTTCAAGAATACCGGAAAACTCTTTCTCTGCCCCCAGAGTAGTACTGGTCTTCCCGGCAGCCTGCCCCGCCCTCAGTGTTTCCTCAATAACTCCGGAATTCAATCCGTACAACGCTGTTATATCCATTTAATTACACTCCTTTGTTTTCCTTTATTTTCCTATGTTCAGTCCCTTGGATGCTATATTTTTACTGGCCGTAAATGCAGTTGCATTGGCCTCATAGCTTCTGCTGGCATCAATCAGGTTTGTCATCTCCGTAATAATATTTACATTAGGATAAATAACATACCCATTTTCATCAGCATCCGGATGGGAAGGATCATACACCATATTCATCTCGGTTTCCTTGTCTTCATATACTCCGTTAACCTTTACTCCCTTTCCGGAATAGCGATCAGTGGCTTTATTCAAAACATGATGAAAAGGCGTCTGGGTATCTTTCTCTGCAAAAGTAACTACCTTTCGAACATAAGGAGTACCATCACTTGTTCTGGTGGTATTAGCATTAGCTACATTTTGAGAAATAATATCCATACGAAAACGTTGGGCCGTCATTCCTGTCGCATTAATATCAAAAGCATCAAACATTCCCATTTATTATTCCTCCTATTTCATAACCGTTGTTAAATTGCTAAACTCTTGTCCGATACTGTCAGTTAATCCCTGATATCGAATCTGATTGGAAGCCAGTTCCACATTTTCAGTATCAATGTCAACATTATTACCATCCAGTCGATAAGAGAATCCCGCATGATCTCTATATGTAATGGGATTTAATCTTTTCAGATTAATATTCCCCACCTTTTCATCTATGGTCTCATAATGATTATTCTTCAGAGCTCTTCTTAATTGTTCTTCAAAATTTACATCCTGACGCTTATACCC
>JAFYWD010000243.1 GCA_017558205.1 Lachnospiraceae bacterium
ATGGTGATAAGCTTAGAGCGTTGGAGAGTCAGCAGCTTTTGGCTTATGATCAGGGAAGATGGTATCTGACGGAAAGAGGAATTGATGTCAGTAACAGGGTGTTTGTAGAGTTTTGACATGATGAAACGAGTTGCCTGACACGCAGCCGCAGAATTATTTTAATTCTTGGAGCTTATTTAAATAAAATGTTACCGAAGATCCAAATTCCCCATATAAAGAGTGCTATTTTTAGTCAAAAACTGAAAAATGGATGTTATAACAAAAAATCATAAAAAAGCTCCAAGAAGATTAATATAACTTGGAGCTTTTTTATAATAAGCCATAATTTGCTCCAAATTCACTTGGGAGTTTAATTTTTATTGTAAAATTTTGCAATTCTAAATGGATAAACGGATGCTTTTCTTTCATTTCTACAGTTAATATCCAAAAGTTTAGAAAATAATAATGATTACTATTATTGACAAATAAAAAAACTGTGGTATACTTAAGACATACCAAGAAAATGTGTGTGGAAATAGATTCAGTTAAAAGGAGGATAAGTTATGTCAGAAATGAAACACCCCGAAGGGGAAAACACAAAGAGAATGGTAGCAGGAGGAGGAACCTCCAACAAAGATTGGTGGCCCAATCAATTAGATCTGAGAATCTTAAGACAGAATTCAGAATTGGTTGATCCCATGGGAAAGAAGTTTAATTATGCGGAAGAATTTAAGAAGCTGGATTATCAGGCTTTGAAAAAGGATTTATTTGAATTAATGACAAATTCACAGGACTGGTGGCCGGCAGATTACGGTCATTATGGACCTTTATTTATAAGAATGGCATGGCACAGTGCAGGAACCTATCGTATGGGTGACGGAAGAGGAGGAGCTTCCGACGGTACCCAGAGATTTGCTCCCTTAAACAGCTGGCCTGATAATGCCAACCTTGATAAAGCAAGACGTTTATTATGGCCTATTAAAAAGAAATACGGAAAAAGTATTTCCTGGGCAGACTTAATGATTCTTGCAGGAAACTGTGCCATGGAATCCATGGGAATGAAAACCTATGGTTTTGCAGGTGGAAGAGAAGATGTATGGCAGGCACAGGAGGATGTGTACTGGGGGTCTGAATCTAAATGGCTGGGAGATGAAATGCGTTACAGCAAGGAAAGAAAGCTGGATAATCCCTTAGCAGCAGTACAGATGGGACTTATTTATGTTAATCCGGAAGGACCTGGCGGAATGCCTGATGCAGTAGCATCCGGAAAGGATGTAAAAACTACCTTCAGAAGAATGGCCATGAATGATGAAGAAACAGTAGCATTGATTGCAGGAGGGCATACCTTCGGTAAGACTCACGGTGCAGGACCGGCTACCCATGTAGGAGCAGAGCCGGAAGGTGCTGATATTGAGGAAATGGGACTGGGATGGAAAAACAGCTTTGGAAGCGGTAAGGCAGGAGATACCATTACCAGTGGAATTGAAGGTGCATGGAAGCCTAATCCTACAAAATGGGATATGGGATATCTGGAAACCTTATTCAAATATGATTGGAATCTGGTGAAGAGTCCTGCAGGAGCCTTCCAGTGGGTACCTACAGATCCTATGGCTGCTAAGGCAGTAGAGGATGCCCATGATCCAAGCAAACGTCATGCCCCGATTATGACTACCGCCGATTTATCACTGAGAATGGATCCTGATTTAAAGCCTATTGCAGAAAGATTTTTACATAATCCAAAGGAATTCCAGGAAGCTTTTGCAAAAGCATGGTTTAAGCTGACACACAGAGATTTAGGTCCCCGTTCCCGTTATCTGGGACCGGAGGTACCACAGGAAGAGCTGATCTGGCAGGATCCGGTACCGGCAGTAGATCATGAGCTGGTAGGTCAGGAAGAAATTAAGGAGTTAAAGGAAAGACTGTTAAATTCCGGTCTTAGTGTTTCACAACTGGTTTCCACAGCCTGGGCATCTGCCTCTACCTTCAGAAATTCTGATAAGAGGGGAGGAGCCAACGGAGCAAGAATTCGTCTGGCGCCTCAAAAGGACTGGGAAGTAAACCAGCCGGAGCAGTTAGCACAGGTACTGGCTGTTTTGGAAAAAATTCAGAAGGAATTTAATGAGTCCCACGGTTCTAAGAAGATTTCTCTGGCAGACTTAATTGTTCTGGGCGGAAATGCAGCAATTGAAAAGGCAGCAAAAAATGCCGGAGTAGAAATTACAGCAGACTTTATCCCGGGAAGAACTGATGCTTCTCAGGAACAGACAGATGAAAGAGCCTTTGCTGTATTAGAGCCTAAGGCAGATGCTTTCAGAAACTATAGAAAAGATAAGAGTGACGTAAGTGAAGAAGAGTTAATGGTGGATAAGGCTCAGCTGTTAGGTCTTACAGCACCGGAAATGACAGTACTGCTGGGAGGCTTAAGAGTACTGGATGTTAATTACGGACAGGCTAAGGAAGGAGTATTTACCGATAAAAAGGATACACTTTCCAACGACTTCTTTGTTAATGTATTGGATATCGCTTATGTATGGAAAAAATCCGAAACAAAAGAAGATATCTATGAAGGCTACGACAGAGCTGGTCAGGAATTAAAATGGACTGCCAGAAGAGCAGACTTAATCTTTGGCTCTCATTCAGAGCTTCGTGCTTTAGCTGAGGTTTATGCTTCCGATGATGCAAAAGAAAAATTTGTGGAAGATTTTGTGGCTGCATGGAACAAGGTAATGAATGCAGACAGATTTGATATAAAATAATTATAATTGATCAAAAGACACCTTTAAGCTTTCTGCCTTTGATGGAAGGAGGAGCTTGGGGGTGTCCTTTTTGTGTTGCTTTTCTGTGACAAATACAGGTAGGGGGCTATTGAAAAGCTTTTGCCTTTTTCTTTTTTATAATATACCATAGGAATTAAAGATATATTATAAAATCACAACTATAAAGGTAGTAAATTGTAACAGGAAGCCAAAGGCTGAACTGTTACAGTAAATTTAGCACTACCGGTTTCGAGAAGGAGAACACGTTATTGAAAAAGAAATATATTACCATAACTTTCATGATACTGCCCATCTTATCAGCTCTCATTTGCCTGATACAAGTGGTAAAAAATAATAATCAGGCCCTTATGCCAAAGCCTGTAGTACATGAATTTACAGGGGAATACAGCTATGACGGAGAAAATTGGTATGAATATCATAAGGAGAGTGATTTATCTGCTCTGAAGGGAGATGTGATTGTTAAGGGACATTTTAACAGTGAAATATTGGAGGGAGATGTTTTAAACCTTTATTGTAATCATATCGGAGTTAGTATATATGTTAATGGAGAACTGTTATACATAGATACACCTGCAGAAATCAAAAATTATGGGATTGACTTAATGGCTTCCATGTGCGGAAAGCGTTGGGAACAGGTCTTATGTCCCATGATTACACCGGAAGATGAAATTCAGTTTGAGTTCCTTAATTACCATAGTCATGGAAATGAAAATGCCTATCGGGAAGTACTCTCCTCCTTTCTTATTACACCTCAGGATAATACAATTCTTCAGGTATACTTAGAAACCTTTAGCAGACCCTTTGAAATGGCAGGATATGCACTTTTTATTATAGGAGTAATGCTGTTGGGGGCAGCTATTTCAGGAATAGTTTTTAAAAGCAGTGGAAGAAATTTCTTATTCCAATTGGCTATTACTACATTATTTACTGCCGGATATCTGTTGCTGGATGTAATGATGACCTTTTTTATGAATGAGTTGTTAGCAGTAAAAACTTATGGTGTGCAGCTGTGTCTTATGCTGGCAGTTTATTTTCTCGGTTGGATGTTATATGATACTTTAAAAAATAAGTATAAAATAGCAGCAGGAATTTTTATGTGTATGTCAGGGATGATTAATTTCATAATTATAATTCTTGCAGTCATGGGGAAGGTACTGCTGTATGATACGATATTTTTTTGGAAAACCTCCCAGTACTTTATCAGTTTTGGCTTGATTATTTTATGTATATTAGAAATAAAAAGAGAAACAAAAGCAATCAAAGAATTACTTCCTTACCTTTGTATTAATATTGCAATCTTACTGGACATTTCCGGTTTCTTTTACAGCATGTATTATTCAGGAAGATGCTTTAAAATAACTTATGTGGCGGTACTTATTTTCTTTTTGCTAAAGGGGGCAAAGCAGGTACTGTTGGATCATCAGGCCTCCTTAAAAAATAAAAAGCTGAAGGAGGAGCTGGAACAAAGCCGGATTGCCGTAATGCTCAGTCAGATTCAGCCTCACTTTTTATATAATTCCTTAAGTAGTGTGATGGATTTATGTGATAGTAACCCAAAGCAGGCCAAGGCAGCCATTGCTGATTTTGCAGATTATCTGAGAGGGAATTTATCCTCCTTAAAAACAACAAAGCTGATCTCTTTTAGCACAGAGCTGGAACATATTGAAAAATATTTACGCTTGGAAAAACTTCGCTTTCAAGAGGAGCTTGAGATTGTATATGATATCAGGGTAAAGGATTTTATGCTTCCCCCCTTATCGGTACAGCCCCTGGTAGAAAATGCGGTGAAGCATGGAGTAGGGAAAAAAACAGGGGGAGGAACGGTAAGTATACATACCTGTGAGACGAATGAAGATTATATTATTTGTATAACAGATGATGGGGCAGGCTTTTGTGAAGAGGAATATGCCAAGGATGGAAGTACACACATAGGCATAGAAAATATTAAGAGACGATTGGACATGATGATGGATGCCTACTTAGAGATAGAAAGTAAAAAAGGTGAGGGTACCACAGCCCGTATCCGGATTCCCATAAGGAGAGATTAGACATGAATATTCTGGCAATAGATGATGAACAAAGTGCGTTGAATTTATTAACAGCAGCAATTAAGGAGGCAGTACCCTTAGCTTCAGTACATAGCTTTCGTAATCCCAAAGAGGCACTGGAATTTATGCAAATAACCAAATGTGAAATTGCGTTCCTGGATATAGAGATGCGGGAAATGAATGGTATTGTTCTGGCTAGAAAATTAAAAGAAATTTATCCTAAGATTAATCTTATTTTTGTGACCGGATACTCACAATATACCAATGAAGCCTTTGTTTTACATGCCAGTGGTTACGTATATAAGCCGGTAACAACAGAGAAGATTGTAATTGAAATGGAAAATCTCCGTACTCCCGTAAAATGGAAGGAAAGAGGAATTTTTGTAAATACCTTCGGAAATTTTGAATTAATGGTCAATGGTAAAATCATTACCTTCGGAAGGGAAAAATCCAAGGAGATGCTTGCCTATCTGGTAGATAAGCAGGGAAAAAGTGCAGACAGAAAGGAGCTGGCGGCAATATTATTTGAAAGAGATGATTATTCCAGGGCAACACAGAATTATTTGTCAAAAATAATTAAAGAATTAACAAATGTTTTAGAAGAGGCTGGTGCTCAAGGGATATTGAAACGGGGATGGAACAGTTATTCTGTGGATGTGGATGCCTTTACCTGTGATTTGTATGACTATGAAAAGGATGATGCCGCACCGGGAGAACTGAATTGCTTTCAGGGAGAATATATGAAGCAGTATAGCTGGGCAGAAGTAACACTGGCAAGATTACACTGGAAAAAAGAAAGATAAAGGAAAAAGTCTGTTTTAGAAAATGTTCAAAATCAGACTTTTTTCTATTTGTCCCACTATTTGTCCCACTGGTAAGAGTAAAATAGATGACAGACTTTCATAGTGATAAAAAGGATTAATAAACAAAAACGGAGGGTGGAACGGTATGAAAGGATTTAAGAAAAGGAAAGAAAGGAAACGAAGAGTTCTTCTTTCTTTTATACTGGCAGTATCATTATTGTCAGGGGGGGTACCGGCGGAGGCTTATACAATGCAGAGTACGGATTCAGAGGTAAAACCAACTCAGGTGTCTGGAAATGAGATCGTATTAACACCGGCAGAAAGCGGAGATAATCTTGTATATGACGGTATTACCTATACTCCTGTTTCGCAGGAGGCTTTACAAAATGCAGGAAATTACTATTTGAGGGAGGATATTACATTAAATGGCACAGTTACCATTACGGGAACAGTTAACCTTTGTCTGAATGGACATGTTTTCACTGCAGATTCCCTTACAGTTTCCCAGGGAGCGACACTGAATATTGTGGATGGAGGAGCCATAGAGCATAGATATAAATCTTCCAATAGCGGTGTATGGACGCCTGATGAACAGGGAGATCAGGTGATTACAGGAGGAATTCTTAGCACAAGGGTCATCAATGAGGGAACCTTTCATCTGAAGGAGGGTACGATCTGTGGCGTTAACGGAGTTGTTATAAATAATAAATCAACAGCTTCCATTGGAGGTAAGGGTACAGTCACAGGGAACTATAATGGTACCGAAGAATATGATTCTCAGGACATACCAACCACAATACCTGCTATTGTATATAACGGTAAAAATGCGACCTTTAATAATAGTGGTAAAATTAATAAAAATGTGGCCTTGATTCATACGGTATGTAATGATGGAGGTACCTTTACCAATGAAGCAACAGGTACCATTAATGAAAATATTGTTACTGATACATCAGATGGAACAGATGCCGGAGGGGTAGCTAACTATACACGTAATACTTCCTATATCTCTAAATTCCATAATCATGGACAGATTAATTCCAATACTTCTGCAAGAAGCTCCGGTGGTGTTTTAAATAAGGGAGGAGAATTTACCAATTATATAACAGGTCAGATTAATGGAAATACGGCAGCCAGACATTGCGGAGGAGTAGATAACACCTCCAATGCCTATACAGGAGAGTATACGGGGACTTTTTTCAAGAATTATGGACAGGTAAATAATAATAAGGTTTTAAAAACTAACGGTGGTGGAAATGGTGCAGGCATCTATAATGAAGCAAAGGCTGCCATCTATAATTACGGAGAGGTTCGGGGAAATACAGCAATAGATGAAGGGGGAGGAATTTATTTTAAGGATGGTTCCGGTACCTTAATTGTTGGTGGAAGTTCCAAGATAACTGAAAATAAGGACAGCTCCGGTAATGATAGTAATATTTGTGTTGGTTCCGGGAAGGTCATTCAATTTGACAGTCAGACTCCTTTAACAGCAGGTGCCCTTATGGGTGTGTATCTGTATGATTCAGGAAGAATCGAAGGAAGAGTTAGCTCAGGATATACTGCCTTGTATGCTTCCACAGAAGTGACTACATATTTCTTTGCTGATACACTGACTCAGGAGGTAGTGTTACAAAATCAGGAGGTATATTTGACTTCCCATTCCCATAATTTGGAAGCAGTAGCAGCTACACCTGCTACATGTACAAAAAACGGAAATACGGCATATTATCAGTGCTTATCAGAACGATGTAAAAAGCTGTTTGAGGATGCCGACGGAAATACAGCTACAACAAAAGAAGCGGTAACAATTGCAGCACCGGGACATGATTGGTCCGGAGAGTGGACGGTTATCAAAGAGGCAACAGCTGACGGGGAAGGAAAAAAAGAGACCTCCTGTGTAAGAGGCTGCGGACAGAAGAAGGTAGTAATTCTTCCTGTGATCGGAGCCGGTGAGGATAATAGAAGTATAGAAAAATATGCAGAGGTAGCTCCCCAGGCACCGATAAAGGAAGCAACCTTTAATAATTCAAAACAGGAATTATTAAATACGGTAAGTATAATTTCTGCAGCTGAAAAGCAGCTGATAGAGGAGGGGACTGATGCCAGGGTTTGGTTGGAAATTGATAAGGTGGTTGATCTGACTGAGGAAAACCGGGAAAAGATAGAAGCAGAAGCACGAAAGATCATGGGTGAAAACCTGAATATTACCTATTTTGATATTAAATTATTTAAGCAGATAGGGAATAATATGAAAACCTCAATTTCAGAACCGGGCATTCCTATCAGAATTACCATTAAACTGCCTTCAGAGTTATTAAATAATAATACAACGTTCCGGCGTGAATATAAGATTCTTAGCTTACATGAGGGTGAGAGTAAACCTGAAGTGATTAGCGGAACCTTTGATAAGGAAAGTAGTGAATTCACCTTTGCCTCTGACAAATTCTCAACCTATGCTATCGTATATCAGGATGTGCCTGTTGAAAATTCCGGTGACGGCGGAGGAACGGAAGAAGGCGGAGAAGGAACAGAAAGCGGTGGAGGAACAGAAGACGGCGGAGGCACAGAAGGCGGAGAAGGAACAGAAAGCGGCGGAGGAACAGAAGACGGCGGAGGTACGGAAAACGGCGGTAACACAGGAACTGGCGGAAATTCCGGAAACGGAAGTAATACAGGAAACAGCGGAAATTCCGGAAACGGAAGTAATACAGGAAACAGCGGAAATTCCGGAAACGGAAGTAATACAGGAAACAACGGTAATTCCGGAAATAGCAGTAATCCGGGAGATAATTCCGGCTCTGCAAATACTAAGAGTAATAGAAACAATGGTAATAATGACAAGTCCACAACAGGAAAGACAGTAATCCAGCCGGGAAAAGATAAGAAGGATGAAGTCCCGGATACCGGAGTTCATAATAATAGCAGCTATGTGATTCCTATATTGTTTATCAGCGGACTGGGAATTCTGTTTGGCTTACAGAAAAAAAGAAGTAGATAACATAGTAAGGAAAAGTAAATGAAACCATTCAACAGTAAAGACACTGTTGCCGGTAAACAAAAAGCAGGTGGCAGAAGCCACTTGTTTTTTTGTCTATTTAGGCAAAATAAATTTTTGATTTTTTATACCCTGATCTTTTTCATATCAATCCTTTTTTTGCAGGTAATAAGGATGGGGGATCTGTTAGATAATAAAGCCTTGGAGGAACAACAGATTGCTTTAAAGGAAGATATGAAAAAGGCAGTAGAGAATGAAAAAGAAGTAATGAAGGAAGTGAAAGAGGAAGCTGAAATTACCATGTTACCGGAATATAAAGCTTTATATGAGCAAAATAATGATTTTATCGGTTGGCTCAGTATTGAAGATACTGTTATTGATTATCCGGTCATGCAGTGTGAGGAGGATGAAAATTTTTATTTGATTCGTAACTTTTATCAAAAAGAAAATAAAAACGGCTGCTTAATTCTGGACAATGATTCTAAGGCAGGAGTTGGCACTTGGGAACAAAGATATGTAAATGGTTTCAAGCCTTCCACCAATCTTATTATTCACGGACATACCATAAAAACAGGACAAATGTTTGGAGGGCTTCAAAAGTATCAGAATAAGGAGTATGGTCTGGCACATAATATTCTGTGCTTTGATTCCCTTTACGAAAAAAGAAAATATCAGCTTATTTCAGTTTTTTATTCCCAGGTTTATTATCAAAGCCAGGAGGTATTTAAATACTATAAGTTCTTTCAGGCCAATACTCAGAAGGAATTTGATGACTGGTACAATAATATCAAGGAAATGTCTTTGTATGATACCGGTGTTACGGCACAGCTGGGGGATGAATTTATTACCTTATCCTGCTGTGCCTACCATGTGGAAGATGGAAGATTTGTAGTAGTAGGAAAAAGAATCTATTAGCTTGCGTGCCAATAGAGCAGAGTCATGGTATAATTCATTCTTATTACCCATGTGTGATAAATTAATAAGGAAAATGGAGATTGATAGCTGTAAAAATTTTACGTTGAATATTACAGCTGTTGTTGTATGATAATATTAGAAAATGAATTTTTGATTTTTTAGAAGGGAGAATGAATATGCCTAATATATTACCGGTATCAGATTTAAGAAATTACAATGAGGTATTAAAAAATTGTCAGTCAGGAGAACCGGTTTTCCTTACAAAAAATGGAAGAGGAAGATTTGTTTTAATTGACATCGAAGATTATGAAAGAGATAGGGCGGAAAAGAAGTTACTGATGAAATTACAGGAAGCCGAAGAGGCTGTGAAAGATGGAGAAGGATGGTTAAGTCTGGAAGAATTAAAAGAAGCTATGGAGGGGTAGCCTATGATGAAACTGCGAATTAACCCATTGGTAGTTTCAGACTTAAAGGATATTCATAATTATATTGCGGAAGATAATGTTGAAAAGGCTACCGAAACAATTGAGAAAATATACGGAAAATTATGAGCAATTTTATAGAAGTTTTAGATGATAAATATAGAGAATAATGACAAGAAAATTATTTTTTGAAGCAATATTAAAATTTGTATTAGGAGTCCTATTGGTGGCAGCTACCTTATTTCTTCCTGCCGGAACCTTAACTTATGTAAATGCCTGGCTATTTCTGGGAATCCTGTTTCTTCCCATGTTTGGAGCCGGCCTTGTGATGATGGTAAAAAATCCGTCTTTATTAAGAAAAAGACTGCAGGGCAAAGAAAAACAGAGGGAACAGGGAATCCTTGTAAAGCTTAGCGGACTGATGTTTTTGGCGGGCTTTCTTATAGCCGGGCTGGGGGTACGCTTTCAATGGTATATGCTGCCAAACACCGTTGTGATACCTGCAACAGTGATTTTTCTTTTTTCTTATTTGTTGTATGCAGAGGTGCTGAGAGAGAACACTTATCTTAGCAGAACCATACAGGTTCAGGAAGAGCAGAAAGTAATCGATAGCGGTTTATATGGAATTATCAGACATCCCATGTATACTGCTACTATATTTTTATTTTTATCCATGCCCCTGGTACTGGGCTCAATCTATGCCTTTCTGATTTTTCTTATTTATCCTGTGCTTATTATTCAAAGGCTGAAAAAAGAAGAGGAATTTTTGGAAAAGGAATTGGAAGGATATCAGGAATATAAGAAAAAAGTGAAATATCGTCTTTTTCCATTTGTGTGGTAAATTTTATTGACAAATTTAGCAGGTAAGGATAGACTAAAAACAATTGAATACAATGCATTATGACATTGGGTACTGTTTTATTAACAGACGTGATGATGAGGGAATCCGGTGAGATACCGGAACATTGCCAAAATGCTGTATATGTAAGAGGATACCAACCGTGACGTGAGTCGGTCATTGGGAAACTGAGAAGGCTGGGGGGTAAACGCGAAGCGAAGCTGCTTCACATTACATGAGTCAGAAGACCTATAATGTATGAGATATAAAGAACAGGGAAGGGGGATACTCTTCGTTGTTTTGTGTTTACGAAAATATGGCCGTAACAGATATCAAAATATCTGTTACGGTTTTTTTATTGTAACTATTCAGAATATCAGAAATATTCAAAATAATGAATTTATCTTGAAGAAGTTGTATTTTGTTATGTAACAGTGCAGCCATGACCAATCACTTTGCTGATTGGTCATGTGAGAAAATGTAAATACAGAGAAAGCAACACCCGGCTCGCTGAAAGCGACTTTGAATCCGGGTGCTTCATGTAACAGGAAGCCAAAGGCTGAACTGTTACTTTGTTATTGATAAGAGGAGGGTAATTACTGATTGAAAGCTTCTATTATTAAGGTTATTTCCTGCTTCCTGGTATTTTTGTTAACGACAGGTATGCTTGTGAATGCCTTTCCCAATGAAAGAAGGGAACCCATTAATCCGTTGAAAACAGAGGCGGCAGAATTAAAAACAGATATTCGCAGTAAAAGCGGTTCCGGCAAATGGCAGGATACTAAGGAAAATATAGAGACTCATGGAGGAAGGGAACAGACTTCTGAGAAGACAGAAGAGGACAGCAGGGAATCTGACCAAGAGGATTCAGAACAAGAGGAACCCGAGCAGAAGGAGACCATAGAAGAAAAAGAGGTACAAGAGGACAAAATGGACTCACAGGAGGTGGCCTCCACGGGTACCGGCAAGGGAGAAGAGGGAAATAGTGGAACATCAGGAGAAAGCGAAAA
>JAFYWD010000244.1 GCA_017558205.1 Lachnospiraceae bacterium
ACGGAAATCACCATTTTATCCTTGTTCAAAAACTGCTTCATCCCGTATCCGTATTTTAAGGTCAATACTCTGGAAAAATTAATTCCCATCAAGTAATCCTCTTTTGCTCTCAGATAGGCAGCATTACTTAAATTATCATAAAAACTGCTGTCTTTTGCCTCACGGATTCCTCTGATAATTTCCTCCTCTGTCTGGGAATCAATCCAAACTCGCTTTAAGGCAGCCTTGCCATTATAGCCTGCCATCATCAATACCAGTCTTTGAATATATTCTCCTTCCCGTCCCGAGTCGCCTGCATTATAGATGGCTTCCACGTCTTCTCTGTGAAACAACTTTTTTACGATTTGATATTGTTTTTTTACATTATCAATGATTTCATATTTATATTCAGCTGGAATAAAAGGAAGGGTCTCCATACTCCAGCGCTTTAAATTTTCATCATAAGCATCCGGATAGCTCATGGTTACCAAATGACCAACACACCAGGTAATAATATAGTCCTCAGATTCCATATAACCATCCAGGGTTTTCATCTTTTGTTTTAATGCTTTGGCAAATTCTCTTGCCACACTTGGCTTTTCTGTAATAATTAAACTTTTACCCATAATCTCCTTTAAAAACTCATTTGCTCTAAGGATACCAATGCCAGTCTTGGATTTTTCTTTGCTGTATCTCTCAAATAATTATCAAAGCCGTAACAGGAAAACAAAATAATTAAATCTGCATTAATTCCTGATTGCTTTTCACACTCTAAAAAGCATTGATATTCTTCCATAGTCATAGCCTCCCTCTTAGGGCTACACATTCCTGCCAGTATTTCTCCCTCTTCTATATCCTCAAAAATAAAATCAATATTTCCTTTTTTACCAATCCATTGTCCCTGATAAGTAAAGTTTCCCGGAAGTCTTCCCAAATCATTTTCCTTTTCAATGAATTCCAGGCAAACTAACCGAAAGCTCTCTCCTATGAAGGAAGGAAAATCAGACATCATCTTTTCAAAAAATGCTTCTCTTCCCATCTGTCTTATGATACTTTCTTTCCCAAACAGATAACGGTAATAGAACTGTACGTAAGAATGGTTAATTCTGTAAATGCCCTTCTTAGTAAATTCTCTCCCCTTGGTTTCCATGGAAGCAGCCTTTTCTACCAGACCGGGCTGCATAAGATTTTTCAAATAGACACTGATTTTTGCCCGGGAAAATCCGGTAACATGGAACAGCTCATTCAACTTTTCATTCCCTTCTGCCAAACAGGATAATATAGTGTTATAAACTGCAGTTTCCCTAAGCTCCTCTGCCACCAGCTGTTGTCCCAGGGAAAAAAGAGGCTGTCCCTCTTTCAAAACAACTTCCACCATATTCTCTTTCAAGGAACAATTCTTATTAAAATATTTCCACAATCCGGGAATTCCTCCAAGAATACTGTAGGCTCTCAGACTTTCTTCCTTGGTAAAGCCATCAAAATATGTTATCAAATCCTGATATTTAAGTTCCTTCATTTTATAGAACCGCTTTTCCAAAGCTTCAGGAACGGCTTTCTGCAACTCTCTTAACTCCTCTACCCAGGAAACCTGAGAACTGACTAAGATAAAAAACAGGGAATTTTCTTCCTCTTTCAGCTGTGCTTCTATCTCTTGAAGAAATTCCGGAGTATTCTTGCAAATATGATGGAATTCATCAATAACTACGATCTTTTTAGCCATGGAACCATTTCCCATACTGCTAAGAATCTCCTGGTAATCCGGTAAACCGGAAAAAGAAAATCCCATGCCTGTAAGGTATTTTGATAAATAATCTCTTTGCTGAAGAAAAGAACAGGACACGGCCTTGTAATAATAATATTCCTTTCCTTCTAAAAAATGCTTCAAAAGAGTTTTTTTACCAATTCCCGGTTGTCCGTAAAGAATCAGAATCCCATTCCTATCATTTTCATAATAATTATTCAGATCCTGAAGCTCCTTACTTCTCCCTACAAACATAGGATTTCCTCTCTTATTTTACTGTGTTAACTATCATCTTATTCCCTGACAATGGTTATCAAATAGTTGTCTTATTTCTTTGTAATGTAACCCTGTGCCTTTAATAACTCAGCACAAAGAACTGCGCCACCTGCAGCACCACGAACTGTATTATGGGATAAGCCTACAAATTTGAAATCATAAACCTTATCTTCACGGATACGTCCTACACTTACACCCATTCCGTTTTCATAATTTACATCTAACTGTACCTGGGGTCTGTTATCTTCTTCCAGGTACTGAATGAACTGCTTCGGTGCACTGGGAAGCTCTAACTCCTGAGGTGCTCCCTTAAAGCTTCTAAGTTTTTCGATCAGCTGCTCCTTAGTAGGTTTTTTATTAAATCTTACAAATACAGCTGCTGTATGTCCGTTTAAAACAGGTACACGGATACACTGACAGGTAATTACGGGACCTTCTGCCGGCTTAATAACTCCATCTTCGATTTTACCCCAGATTCTTAAAGGCTCCAACTCAGATTTTTCTTCTTCTCCTCCAATATAAGGAATAATATTTTCTACCATTTCCGGCCAATCCTTAAAGGTCTTACCTGCACCGGAAATTGCCTGATAAGTAGTAGCTACCACTTCTACGGGCTCGAATTCTGCCCAGGCAGTTAACGCAGGAGCATAGCTTTGAATAGAGCAGTTAGGTTTTACCGCTACGAAGCCTCTGGTTGTACCCAAACGTTTTTTCTGGAAGTCAATTACCTTCATGTGATCAGGATTAATTTCCGGAACTACCATAGGTACATCGGGAGTCCATCTGTGAGCACTGTTATTAGAAACTACCGGTGTTTCTGTTTTAGCATAAGCTTCTTCGATTTTCTTAATTTCATCCTTTGTCATATCTACGGCACTGAACACGAAATCAACTTCTGCAGCCACCTTTTCTACTTCATTTACATTCATGATTACCAGCTTCTTTACTTCTTCCGGCATGGGAGTAGACATTTTCCATCTTTCACCTACTGCCTCTTCATAAGTCTTTCCTGCACTTCTTTCACTGGCTGCAATTGTTGTTACCTGAAACCAGGGATGATTTTCCAAAAGAGAAATAAATCTCTGACCTACCATACCTGTTCCGCCTAAAATTCCTACTTTTAATTTGCTACTCATTTTTCAAGTCTCCTTCTTCCAAATATTTTTCATTTTCTTCTACTTGTTTTTTCATAATTACGGAGCTGGGTCCTCCGTGAGTCAGCCTTTTTTCCACACAGGTTTCCAGACTGATTTCCCCATATACATCCTCCTCAAACACCTCTGAAATTTCCTTCAGCTCCTGAAGACTCAAGGCGTCAATGGAAGTATTTTTATCTATACAATAAAGTACCAGACGACCAATAATTCCATGGGCATCCCTGAAAGGTACTCCTTTTTTCACCAGATAATCCGCCGCATCAGTAGCATTGGTAAATCCCATCATGGCACTTTTGGCCATTTGTTCATTTCTAAATTTAATGGTAGACATCATGCCGTTAAATAAGGCGATACATCCCTTGGTCGTATCTATGGCATCAAAGGTAAGCTCCTTATCCTCCTGCATATCTTTATTATAAGCTAAAGGCAGTCCCTTCATGGTAGTAAGAATACTTACCAAAGCTCCATAAACCCTTCCAGTCTTTCCTCTTACCAGCTCTGCAATATCCGGATTCTTTTTCTGAGGCATAATACTTCTTCCCGTAGAATAGGCATCATCAATATCTACAAAGCCGTATTCATTGGAATTCCAGATAATCACTTCTTCACTAAAACGGCTTAAATGCATCATAATTGTTGACAGAGCTGATAAAAATTCAATAATGTAATCCCTGTCAGACACACTATCCATACTGTTGCTGGTAGGACCTTCAAAGCCCAGAAGTGATGCGCT
This sequence comes from Lachnospiraceae bacterium, assembly GCA_017558205.1. GTDB lineage: Bacteria > Bacillota > Clostridia > Lachnospirales > Lachnospiraceae > SFDP01. Next base: position 3,890 of record JAFYWD010000244.1, read on the forward strand.
GTAATAACGGTCTAAGGGATAGGTGGTTCCTGCAAGAGCTCCGCTTCCCAGGGGAGAATAATTCATCCTGGCATAGATATCATGCATACGCTGCCTGTCTCTTTTGAACATTTCAAAATAAGCACCCATATGATGAGCCAGGGTTGTTGGCTGAGCCTTCTGCAAATGGGTGAAGCCGGGCATGTAAGTATGAAGATTCTCTTTCATAATCTTGTTAATTGTTGTCAGGAACTCCTTTAACAGTCGGTCTACTTCCGTTACCTGATTTCTCACATAAAGCTTCATATCAAGAGCCACCTGGTCATTACGACTGCGGCCTGTATGCAGCTTCTTCCCCGCTTCTCCGATTCTGTCAATAAGATTGGCTTCCACAAAGCTATGAATATCTTCATATTCCATAGAAATTTCCAGGGTTCCTTCTTCCACATCCTTACGAATGGAAATCAATCCTTTTACAATAAGATCTTTTTCCTCTGCGGTTATCATCCCCTGTTTTTCCATCATAACCACATGGGCAATGCTTCCTTCGATGTCTTCTCTAAAAAATTTACAGTCAAAGCTGATGGATGCATTAAAATTATATACTAATTGGTCCGTTTCCTTCGTGAAACGACCGCCCCATAACTGTGCCACTGATTTTTCCTCCTGTACATGATGTTAAATCTGCATTTGATAATAACACATGTTCCAATGATATGCAAGAATGTTTTCCCAGAAAAATCATTTGTTTTTCTCTCGCAAACATTTTTTGTTGAAAATACACATATTTCTATTTTTTACATACTTTAAATTATACATTATTTCGGGAGGATTCTATGACTATTCAAGTATCACATACAGAGCCGCCTATACTTCAGCTACACCAGGTTTCATTTTCCTATCACACCTTGCAGGGTGAGACTCCGGTACTGCATCAGGTTTCATTTGAAATACAGCAGGGAGAATTTATTTCTGTTATTGGACCCAGCGGTGCAGGAAAATCTACATTATTAAATCTACTGGCAGGACTTATCCCCGTAGAAGAAGGAAAAATCCTTTTTCTTGGAAAGGATTTATATCTGCAAAAAAAAGAAGGACCGTCTTTCCCACTGGGATATATGCTTCAACAGGATCAGCTGTTTGAGTTCAGAACTATCTGGCAAAATGTTATTCTCGGCCTTGAAATTAACAAAAAACTAACTTCGGATAATATTTCCTATGTAAACTCCTTATTAAAAAAATATAATCTTTATGAGTTTAAAGATAAGAAGCCCTCACAATTATCAGGTGGAATGCGTCAAAGGGCTGCGTTAATACGTACTCTGGCTCTTCGCCCAAAAATACTTCTTCTTGATGAACCCTTTAGTGCACTGGATTATCAGACCAGACTGGAGGTATCCGGCGATATTGCAAAAATCATAAAGGAAAATAATATCACTGCAATTTTGGTTACCCACAATCTATCCGAAGCCATTGGTCTTTCTGACAGGGTTTTGGTGCTTTCTCCCAGACCGGCTACTATCATAAAACAGCTTCCTATTCATCTGACACTTCCCTCCGATAACCTGCTGAGTTACCGATTAGCTCCGGAATTTAATACCTATTTTAATGAATTATGGGAGGATTTGAATCATGAAAAACAAAAATAATAAAGAAAGTCAGATACCTTCTGCGAATCAAAAAGAATTTCTGCGAAAATATCACAAAGAAAAAAACAGTATTCGCCTATGGAGAAGCTTTCTTTTTCTAGCCTTTCTATTGTTATGGGAGGGACTCTCTTTCTTTCATGTAATTGATTCCTTCTTTTTCAGCAGTCCATTACAAATTTTTTCTTTGTTTTTTAAGATGTGTAAAAATTTTGAAATTTTCAAACATATCGGTATTACTCTGACAGAAACTTTTCTAAGTTTTTTTGCCGTTACCCTGCTATCTGTTATAGTAGCCATCAGTCTTTTTACCTGGCCAAAGGCAGCAAAAATACTGGAGCCTGCTCTGGTTGTGCTGAATTCCCTTCCCAAATCAGCCCTTGCACCATTAATTATTGTATGGCTGGGTACCGGAATAAAAACTATTATTATTGCAGGTATCAGTGTAGCCGTTTTTGGTTCCATTATCAATTTATATGCCGGCTTTCTTCAGGTTGAAAAAGAAAAAATTAAATTAATTATTACTTTAGGAGGCGGACGAAAAGACGTACTCTTTAAACTCATTGTTCCCTCCTGCACTCCCCTGATTCTAAGCAATATGAAGGTTAATATCGGTCTATGTCTGGTAGGTGTTATTATCGGTGAATTTCTTGCCGCCAAAGAAGGCCTGGGATATTTGATTATTTACGGCAGTCAGATTTTTCAATTAGATTTATTAATTCTGTCTATTACTATCCTTTGTATTATTGCCAATCTGTTTTACAAAACCATACAGTATACGGAAAATAAATTATTATAGCAAAAAAGAGGTACGATTATTTCAGGAAAAACTCCTAAAATATCTACCTCTTTTTCTTATAAAAGTCAATACAACTTTTCCTAATATTTAATTTCCTTATTTTTTAGAAAATAAGGACTGTCTGGCTCCTCTCATGGAACCACTATTATTTAAAGTATCATCTACCGCATCCATACGTAAGCCTGCATCTATAAAATCACAGTATTTACAGAAAGGATAATTCTGTCTTCCGTCCTTAATTAAGCCTCTTACTCTCTTATATTCCGGAGAATTCCATGCCTCTTTGATAGGTGTAACGGTTAAATCTGCCAGTGTGGTAACCTCAAAATTATCACAACAGCAAATTCCCATTCTTCCGTCAGGGAAGATGAACACATCGGTAAAAGGCATTAAACATGTTTCCGTAATAATCTTTGTAGTATTCTTCTTGTTAGGAGAACTTCCTGCACGATTGGTAAGAACTGCCTCCATGTAACGAATCTGAATCAGAATATCAACATCCTTAAATTCCTGCGGATGAGACTTTACATAATCATAAACTTCTTTTACATTTTTATGAAGTTTCATATCCAAACAGTAATTATTGATAATCAGCTGATTTACATAAGGGGTAATGGCTTTTACCTTCTCAATATCAAGAAGTAAACCATTGGTAGACATAAAAATAAAGCAATCCGGTAACTGTTCCCTACAGTATTTGTGGAATTCCACAATTCTTGTATCCAACCAGGGTTCATTATTTCCGTATAAGGTAAGGTGCCCCTTATAACCCCAGTCTCTCAGCTGGTCTATAATATTATAAAACAGCTCATCTTCCATTCTTTTATAGGGACGCTTTTCTGCATGCTTGTTAGCGGTACAAAAGGCACAGGTACTATTACATCTGTTAATTGTTTCAAGATTAACTACCAGAGGATAAGGTGCTTCCCCGGTCTGATAAAAATAATTAATATAGTCTGCCTGCGACTTTCTTCTGCTGGCAAACTGAAGCTTTAAATAAGTATTTGCTGAAAGATTAGGTATTCTCTTTTGCAGCTCCCAACCTAATCTTCCCATAAAATTATGAATTCTTATGGACATGATAACCTCACTAATAGCCTTAACACCATCTGTTTTTTGATACAACAAGAGCTCCCGAGGGGACTCGAACCCCTGACCCACGCATTACGAATGCGTTGCTCTACCAACTGAGCCACGGAAGCACTTATTACATTATAAAGACTATTATTTATTTTTTCAAGTATTTTTTCTCGAACAAACTTCTTCTCTGTATTTACATTTTCTCACATGACCAATCAGCATTGTAATTGGTCATGGCTGAACTGTTACTCTCCTCTATTCTTATGGAAAAACCTGACACTTTATTTCCCGCTGTCATCGGTGTGAATCTGAAGCTGGGGATATGGAATATTAATATTGTTGTTGTCAAAAAGATATTTAATTTCTTCCGTAAGACGCCATTTACCCTGGAGATAATCCTCCTTTAAAAACCAACATCTGATTCCCAGATTAACACTGCTTTGGTCTAGCAGATCAACATAAACATTTCTTTCCTTATCCTTTAATACCTTTTCATCCTTTTCCAATAAATCTTCCAATAACTGTTTGGCTTTTTTTAAATCACTGTTATAAGAAATACCCACAATTAATTCCAACCTACGTTCCGATGCCTGGGTAACATTGGTAAGACTTGTATTTGCCAGACTTCCGTTAGGTAAAATAATTACCCGGTTATCACCTGTGGTCAGCTTTGTATAAAAAATCTGTATTTCAGTAACAGTACCTTCATTTTTATTAGAATCCTCAATAATATAATCTCCTACCTTAAAAGGCTTTAAAATGAGAATCAATACTCCTCCTGCCAGATTAGAAAGACTCCCCTGCAGTGCCAGACCTATTGCCACTCCGGCAGATCCAAGTACTGCAACAATACTGGTAGCATCCACTCCAAAGGTAGTTGCTATTAACATAACCAATACCAGATACATGGCTATTTTAATAAAGGAATCAATAAACTGAATTACTCCTACATCAGCATTTGCCTTTTCCAGAGATTTTCTCAATACCTTTCTGAGAATTTTAATAAATTGTAAGCCTACAATCAGAGTAAGAATAGCAAATATAACCTTTAAGGATAAGTCCCAAATAGTTGTAGGTAATTTTTCCCATATTTTTTCAAACAGTATCGGTGAAAGGGTAGGAAGCTTTCCTGCTACATAATTTAACATCTGTTTTAAATCTCCTTCCCTTTATTCGTGGCGATTTAAAAGATTCTCTTTTCTTGCTCTTAATCTGGCAATTTTTTCTTTTGCTTCATTTTCCAGCTTTTTGCGTATTTCTTCCGCCCTTTTCACTGCCATTTCCATAATCTCTTCTTCTGTATAGGCATTATAAGAAAATACCTTTAAGGAATAAGGCTCCAGGGTAAATCCGGCCTTGTAGTTAAAACCATCCCATCCTTCCTCTACGGTAGCTGCCTGTTGACTCAGCATCAGATTTTCTCCACCAAAGGCTTTAGATTTCGTATCAAAAATCAGACGATATTTTCCTTCTAAAGGAACACCTACAAAAAACTCTTCCTTTTTAAAGGAAGAAAAATTAGCAATAACTAAAAATGAATTTTCCTCTTCCTTAGACAGCTTCATAAAGCTTATGGTTCCTTCGTTACTCTGATTTCTATTGATAAAAATGAAATTTTCCCATTCATTTTCTCCTAAGGCAATCATTTGTTCCTTCATCTGATGACATTTTTTGATCAGGCTGTCTATTTCTTTTTTATAGTCAGCAGGGTATTCAAAGCCTTGAATAGCGCTTCCCGGAAGAAAACTGATATAAGAAATCATAGCCTTCAGGAATTCAAATTTCTCCTCTTCACTTCCCTCCATTTCCTGCCACAGACCTGTGAGATCTTCCTTATCGAAGGCCATAATAAAGTTCTGCTCTCCGGCATAGTCTGCCCTTTGTGAAAGTCCGGAATAATGATAGTGTCTGTCACCTTCCTTTGCTTTCAGGTATCCAATAATACGGGCTTTAAATGCTGTATCATAGCAGTAATCAAAGCCCAGTCCTCCCTTTTCCAAGGCCTCGGTTACTCCCCACCACAGGGCATCAAGTCCTGCTAACAGCAACATTTCCGGTTGGTCTCTTCTGATAATACTTACCATATGCTTAATCAGTTCAATTCCTTCCAGATTTTCATTGCCTCCGTAGATATTCGGTATCCACTCTCCCTGAGACTTTTTATAATCGAGATAAAACAGCTCTTCCAGGCCTGAAAGTATTACGCCGTCCAATGTTAGTTCCTGAATTAAAAAAAGCAGATTGGAGATATAAAAATTACTGTTTTCCTTTTCCTTCAAGTTATCACATTGGGAAGCCTGCCACTTAAATATCACTCCTAAATCTTCCTTATGAGCTGCTTCTACAAACTCTTTTAAAGCCTGAAAACTTTCCACGTATTCCGGCAATTGATAAAATACTTTTCCCGGATAATATACCGGTAAGGAAACATGGGTAAAGCCCATTTCCCGGATCTCTCTCAGAATATTTTTCCTGCCAAGCTCTTCTTTAATTAACGAATACACAATAGGATTATTTTTTTCCTTAGGTGTATGCTCTTTTTCATTTTTTACTGCCAAGGTACTTTCCGGATAAGCCTTGCTTACTGTTCCTTGTACCTCTTCTTGTAAAATGCTGTAAGGATCCTGCATCAGCCAGGTACTGCCATCTTTTTTCTTTACTTCATATAAATATCCCTGCTCTACCTGAAAGTCCGGAAAGAACAAGGCAAAAATATCTGTCCCCTCTACTCTGTTCATAGGGTATCTTCTCCCATCCCAATGAGAAAATTCTCCCACAAGACTTACACGCATGGCACCGGGAACTCTTACCAGAAAGCTGCAGCCTTCCTTCTCATCTATTTTCATTTTTTTACAACCAAAGTACTTCCAGGAGTCATAAAGAATTCCCTGCTTATATGCCTCCAGCTTTTCTCTGGATGGGTGATAATGAAAAGCGTAAGGATCTTGACGCTTTTCTTTTTTTCCCTCTTTTGTCACTACCTCATAATAATACCCTGCTTCCAAAGCCGATGCTGCCGTAGCAGCAAAAAAACCTTCTTCATCTGCCTGATCCATAGCAACCTTCTTTTCTTTTCCTTCTATTACCAAAGATACTTTTTTTGCATCCGGAAAAAAAGCCTGATATAAAACTGAGTTTCCCACTTTATGAGGTCCTAAAATATTTCCGGGACGATCCTCTTCAGAATACACAATTCCTTCAATATCTGCCCAATTCATTAGGTTATATAATTTTGTCTTCATCTTCCCTGTCCCTTTTCCTCTTTCATACTACAATCATATTCACACGGCATTGACATTAAATATTCATATCTATACCGAACAGTTACCTTAAATCTTATGTATAAAGAATCCACTTCTTAATTTGGGCTCAAACCATGTGGATTTAGGCGGCATCAGCTGTCCCTCATCTGCCACGGCAAATAATTCTTCCATGGTTGTAGGATACATGGAAAAGGCCACCTTACAATCCGCTGTAACCCTTCTTTCCAGCTCCGCCAAACCACGGATACCACCTACAAAATCAATTCTGCTGTCCGTTCTGGGGTCTGTAATTCCCAAAATAGGCGCCAGGCAATAATCCTGTAAAATAGAAACATCCAAATCCTTCACTGCATTCTTTTCTTTTTGATTTTCAAATTTAAAGGAAAGCAGATACCACTGATTTTTAAGATACATTCCAAAGCTTCCCTTTTCCTGTGGTTTCACTGCCTGCTCTTTTTTTGTTACAATAAAATCTTTTTCCAGAGCCTTTAAAAATTCTTCTTCACTTAAATCCTTAAGATCCTTAACTACCCTGTTATAATCCAGAATTTCCAATTCAGACTGTGGGAATAGAACGGATAAAAAGTAATTATATTCTGCTTTTTCATCCTTCATGGGATCTTCACTTCTTTTTTTCATACCAACCTTAACAGCAGAAGCACATCTGTGATGACCGTCAGCAATATAGATCTTATCAATTCCCTGAAATTCCTTTTCTATTTCTTCTATCAGCCCGGAATCCTCTATAATGAATATCCGATGTCTTACCTGATCTTCGTTTTCCACATCATAAAGGGCTTTACCTTCTTTAATTGTGCGGATAATACCATTTAATTTTTCCCTGTCTCTATATGCTAAAAAAATAGGACCTGTCTGGGCATTACAATAGGAAATATGATTAATTCTGTCTACTTCCTTCTCTTCTCTTGTTTTCTCATGCTTTAAAATTACCTGGTTATTATAATCATCAATGGAAGCCACCGCTACAAAGCCGGTCTGACTTCTTCCACGCCAGGTAAGCTCATATAGATAATAGAACGGTTTGGAATCTTCTATAAAATAGTCTTTTTCCTGCCACTGCTGTAAAAGCTCTGCCGCTTTTTGATAAACACATTCTGCATAAAGATCCTGGCCCGGATCAAAGGCTGTCTCAGCTCTATCTATTGCAAGAAATGAGAATGGGTTTTCTTCCACTACTTTTCTTGCTTCCTCTCTGTTATATACATCATAAGGTAAGGCAGCTATTTTTCCAGCATAGTCGCAGGATGGCCTTACTGCCTGAAAAGGTTTAATAATTGCCATATAATTTCTCCTTTATTATTCTAATCTTTTCTAATAACTACTATACATTTTGACATCTTTATTCGCAAGTGATATATTGATTTATGAATTAAATTTTAATGAGAAATAAAAGGAGAAAGAAAATGACACCGGAAGATAGAGAATTTCTAAGAAGAATTACTACCTATGCAGACGAAGCAATCGGCGATGTGGATCCTCAGAAGGTAAGAATTTCTGAACAGCTGGAAAAACTTCGTCCTGTACTCCAGGAGCTGGCTATGGAACACCAAATGCCTGTAGAAGAAGTATTTATCCGTTATATGGATTTGGCTACAGAGGCAGCTGTTGAAAGAAACAATAAATTTAATGATGATTACAAGGATATTATGGGAGACACTCCCCGTCCCAAGGTATAATAAAAAGCCCCGGAAATCGGGGCTTTTGTTATTTTTATTTTTATTTTACAACTCTTACTCTGATTACACCTTCTACTTCTTTTAACTGCTCTACAATCTCATCTGTAATCTTTGCTTCCACATCAAACATGGAATAAGCATATTCTCCCTTGGACTTATTGGTCATATCTGTAATGTTAATTTCTGCGTTGCCTAAAATAGTAGAAAATTTACTAATCATATTCTTTTGATTGTGATGGAAAATTGCAATTCTTCCCTCCTGGGCACAAATTCCCATATCGCAATCAGGATAGTTTACACTATTAATAATATTTCCGTTATCCAGATAATTCACCAGCTCTTTTACCGCCATTACTGCGCAATTATCCTCTGATTCTTCTGTAGAAGCTCCCAGATGGGGGATTACAATACATCCTTCCTGGCCTGCCACTGTAGGATTGGGGAAGTCTGTCACATATTTACGAATTTTACCGTTTTTAATTCCTCGAAGCACTGCTTCTTCATCTGCTAAAAGATCTCTTGCAAAATTTAACAGAATAACACCTGTCTTCATCTTAGAAATGGATTCATCATTAATCATTCCTTTAGTAGAATCTAAAAGAGGTACATGAACAGTAATATAATCGCAATTGGCATAAATTTCATCCACATTTAATACATGCTTTACATCACGGCTCAGATTCCATGCAGCATCTACGGATACATAAGGGTCATATCCGTAAACCTCCATTCCCATATGTCTTGCAACATTCGCTACCTTTACACCGATAGCACCCAAACCAATAATACCTAACTTCTTATCTAAAAGTTCTGTTCCTGCAAAATTTTTCTTTTCTTTTTCTGCAGTTTTTGCAATCTGTGTATCATCTGCATTATTGCTTACCCAATTAATACCTCCCACAACATCACGGGAAGCAAGTAACATTCCTGCAATCACCAGCTCCTTTACACCATTGGCATTTGCTCCGGGGGTATTAAAAACAACAATCCCCTTGGCCGCGCAGGTTTCCAATGGAATATTATTCACTCCTGCTCCTGCTCTTGCTACTGCTAAAAGACTTTCAGGAAGCTCCATTTCATGCATAGAGGCACTTCTTACTAAAATTCCTTCTGCTTCCTCCACATTATCTGTCTTTACAAAATGATTTTTAAATTTATCTGTTCCTACCTTTGCAATAGGATTCAGGCAATGATATTTAAACATAGGGTCCTCCCGATTATTTCTAATTTCTTATGATAATTAAAGGTTTTCTGCCTCGAACTTCTTCATAAATTCAACCAGCTTTTCTACACCTTCCCTGGGCATGGCATTATAAATGCTGGCACGCATCCCGCCTACACTTCTATGACCTTTTAAGTTTTCAAATCCGGCAGCCTTCGCTTCTTTTACAAATTTTGCATCCAGTTCTTCATCTCCGGTAATAAAAGGAACATTCATTAAAGATCTGTCTTCTTTTCTAACAGTACCTTTAAATAATTTGCTTTCATCCAGGAAATTGTATAAAATTGCTGCTTTTTCTTCGTTATGTACCTTAATGGCTTCCAATCCACCCTGTTTTTTCAGCCACTTAAATACCTTACCGCAAATATAGATACCATAAGCAGGAGGTGTATTATACATAGACTCATTATCTGCATGAATTTTATACTGAAGCATGGTAGGTGTATGCTCTAACACATCTTCTGTAATTAAATCTTCTCTGATAATTACGATTACCACACCTGCAGGTCCGATATTCTTCTGAACTCCTCCGTAGATAACTCCATACTTTGTTACATCTACCGGCTCAGAGAGAAAACAGCTGGACACATCAGAAACCAGGGTTTTTCCCTTTGTATTAGGCAACTCCTTAAATTTTGTTCCGTAAATGGTATTATTCTCACAGATATAAACATAATCCGCATCTTCAGAAATTGGAAGATCACTACAATCAGGAATATAGGAGAAGGTTTTATCCTCACTGCTTGCAATTTTATTTACTTTTCCGTATTTTGCTGCTTCCTGATAAGCTTTTTTAGCCCACTGTCCGGTTACAATATAATCTGCCACCTTATTTTTCATAAGATTCATAGGAATCATAGCAAACTGCTGACTTGCTCCTCCCTGTAAAAAAAGAACCTTATAATTATCGGGAATATTCATCAATTCTCTTAAATCAGCTTCTGCTTCTGTAATAATATTTTCATAGGCTTTGGATCTATGGCTCATTTCCATAACCGACATACCGGTTCCCTGATAATCCATCATTTCCTCTGCTGCTTCCTGTAATACTTCCACCGGCAGAACGGCAGGTCCTGCTGAAAAGTTATATACTCTGGCCATTACTAATTCCTCCTGATTTTTTCTGATTTTATATAAATATTGTATACACGCATTCCATTCTACAACGATTTAACACTTTAGTCAATTATCATGATATATTTTTAACTATTTTTTTCTTACACTCATATTTTCCCAACTTTTAGTAATGAATAATTACCGGAATCCCTTTTTCTATCATTTCATATAATTTTTCCATATTCTCAAGTGGTGTATTTATACAGCCATGAGAGCCGGATTTTATATAAATATTTCCACCAAACTCATTACGCCAGGTAGCATCATGAATACCTATTCCCCCATGGACCGGCACCCAATAATTTACAAAGGAACGGTAGCCGGGGCCTCTTAAAATAGCATTTCTGCTTTTTGCTCTTACGTAACATACCATTTCAGGTGTAGCCATCCCCTTATTCACACATCCCGTTACTACATCAGTTTCCAGGATTTTTTGTGAATCCTTAAAGTAAAACATTTTCTGCTTTGTCATATCTATTTCTATATAGGTATTATCCAGCCTGTTACTATCCTGATAAGTAAAATCCTTGGCATAGATGGGTTCTCTGACTGTCTCCTCTCGGTTAAACAGCCACTTCATCAGAAATTCCACTTCCTTTTTCTGATGAATCTCAGTTCCATAATTGCCTTTTGTAAGAAAAATTTCTTTTCCGTCATGAGTTATAAACTGATAATTATGCCAACTGTCATAATCCTTTGCCAGCTGGCTGATAAATTCCCTCACCCTTTCTTTCGAAACAATTACTTCTCCATTCTTTGTAAATTTAGGAATATTATTTTCATCTGTTTCTAAAAAACTCCCCAATTCCTTGGACTGAATCTTCTTTTCTACCTCTTTTATTTTGTATATTAACTCCCCGGACTGGAATTTCTCAATCTTTTCATATCGTTCTCTGGTCTGCTGTATTTCCCACGTTTCCTCTCTGTAAAAATAACAGCCCGCTTCCCCCAGATCTATTTCTTCCTGCCCCTGGGTTAAAGCCTCAGATAATTTTTCCATGGCAGAAGTAATATTTAGAATTACCTCCTTCTCCTCCTGTAAAACATAACCCTTCTCAGACCAGACAATATGCAACTGATCTTCTTTTAAGTTTAAATTATTTCGGTAAACCTGAGTATCTTCCAGCCAGCTTTTTAGCTGCTCCTCTTCAAAGCTTATCTTGGGAAAAAACATTTTTTCTTCCCTTTGTCCCGTTAGATGCCTATACCAATTGTAAGGATTTTGTTCTTTTCTGTACTCTTCCAGGGCAGTAATAAAATCATACTTTACTCCTATCCGTTCCGGATATAATACTTCTTCATTGACCGGTGTAATTACTCTTATTTTCTCATAGGAAAACTGTTCTTCCAGCTCTGCCGCCACCTGAGGAATTGTTTTTCCCGTACAATATATTCCATTAATCCATGTTCCATACATGAAGGAATCCTGATAATAAATTGCCAGGCCTAAATAAATCAGACCCGGCAAAATAAAGATTACAAATAACAGTATGGTTAGAATCCGTAACCACTTCCACATATTTTTACTTGGTTCCTTTCTATGCTGCAAGAAAGCAACGATTGAATATCTTCATAATTACGAAAGAATTTACTTTTCTTTATTCTTTAAATCCTCTGCATCAAAGGCTTCACTGATAGGCGCTCCTGCCGGTACCATAGGAAATACCTTATCATCTTTGGGAATGATACAGTCAATCACTACCGGACGATTCAGAGAAATTGCTTTTTCTATTGCCGGTGCTACTTCTTCCTTTTTCGTAACACGAATTGCTTCACACCCTAAGCCTTCTGCCACCTTGCAAAAATCCACCTTATCTTCAAGTACGGTTTGGGAATATCTGCCACCATAAAACAGATTCTGCCACTGACGAACCATACCAAGTACATGGTTATTGATTACTACCTGAATAATTGGAATATTATAACGACTGGCCGTTGCCAATTCATTCATATTCATTCTAAAGCAGCCATCTCCACCAATGTTGATACAGATTTTATCCGGCTGTCCCATTTTTGCTCCGATACAGGCTCCCAATCCGTAGCCCATGGTTCCGGAGCCACCGGAAGATAAAAAGGTTCTTGGCTGTGTATAGCGATAATATTGGGCCGCCCACATCTGATGCTGTCCTACATCTGTAGTAATGATTGCCTTTCCTTCTGTAATTCGATCGATTTCTTCTATAATATAGGGACAGCTCAACTGGGATTCATCATATTTCAATGGAAATCTTTCTTTTAATCCTTTGATTTCTGCAATCCAGTCACTGTGATCCTGCTGTTCTAAGCCCTCAATCAGGACTTCAAGCACTTCCTTCAAATCTCCTACGATAGAAGCATCAGTCTTAATATTTTTATCAATTTCCGCTGCATCAATATCAATATGTAAGATCTTAGCATCCTTAGCAAACATTTTAGCGTTTCCGATTACACGGTCAGAAAATCTGGCTCCCAATGCAATTAAAAGATCACATTTGGTAACACCGTAATTAGAGGTTTTTGTGCCATGCATTCCTATCATTCCGGTGCAAAGCTCATCATAACCATCAATCACACCTCTTGCCATTAAGGTCTCACATACCGGTGCCTGGATTTTCTTTACAAACCTTCTTACCTGGTCAGAAGCCTCTGAAGCAATAGCTCCTCCTCCCACATAGACATATGGTCTTTTTGACTTTTTAATCATATCCAATGCAACACTGATATCCTCTTTGGAGTACCGGCTATTTCTTTTTGCTTTGGATGGCTCCTTAGGCTCGTATTCACATAAGGTTGCTGTTACATCCTTTGTAATATCAACTAAAACAGGCCCCGGTCTTCCGGATTTTGCAATACGAAAAGCTTTCCTTAGGGTATCTGCCAGAATGGTTACATCCTTTACAATAAAGCCATGCTTTGTAATAGGCATGGTTACCCCGGCAATATCTACCTCCTGAAAACTGTCTTTTCCAAGCAGAGGCAGATTTACATTTGCTGTAATTGCTACCATAGGAATAGAGTCCATATAAGCAGTCGCAATTCCTGTAACCAGATTGGTAGCTCCGGGTCCACTTGTTGCCAGACAAACCCCCACCTTTCCGGTTGCTCTTGCATAGCCATCTGCCGCATGGGCCGCTCCCTGCTCATGGCTTGTTAAAACATGAAAAATTTCCTCCTGATGTTTATAAAGCTCATCATATACATTAAGAATCGTACCCCCGGGATAACCAAAAACAGTGGTGACTCCCTGTTCCTTTAAACATTCTATTACGATTTCAGCACCTGTTAACTGCATATGTATTTTACCTTTCTTTCTTAAAATATGGTAATTTTTTCCTTAGAATCATATTCTCACGGAATTCGTAGTACAGTGCATGCCTGTACTGAATGGTTACCTCAAAACTTTATTTTCCCGGTGCCTGTAATACGGCTCCTCTGTTTCCACTGGTTACCAGAGAAGTGTATCTGGCAAGATAGCCGGTTTTTACCTTAGGCTCTCTGGGCTGCCATTTTTTAGCTCTTTCAGCCATTTCTTCCTCTGAAACCATTGCATTAATTGTATTTTCGGGAATGTTGATTCTGATAATATCTCCTTCTTCGATCAAAGCAATAGGCCCCCCTACCGCTGCTTCCGGTGAAACATGACCAATAGAAGCTCCTCTGGAGGCTCCTGAAAAACGTCCGTCGGTAATTAAGGCAACACTGGCCCCCAGTCCCATTCCTGCAATAGCAGAGGTGGGATTCAGCATTTCTCTCATACCCGGTCCGCCCTTAGGGCCCTCATAGCGGATTACTACTACATCTCCACTTACAATTTTTCCACCTTTAATGGCAGCAATTGCATCTTCCTCACAATCAAATACTCTTGCAGGACCTTCATGCACCAGCATTTCATCCACTACGGCAGAACGCTTTACTACACAGGTATCCGGGGCAATATTACCCTTTAAAACTGCAATTCCTCCTACCTCACTGTAAGGATTTTCAATGGGACGGATTACTTCCGGATTCAGATTAATACATCCACTGATGTTTTCTCCCACTGTTTTTCCGGTACAGGTCATTAAATCTGTATATAAAAGATTTTTCTTATTTAGTTCGTTCATTACTGCATATACGCCACCGGCTTCATTTAAATCTTCCATATAAGTATGTCCGGCCGGTGCCAAATGACAAAGGTTCGGTGTTTTTGCACTGATATCATTGGCAATATCAAGATTTAAATCCACACCAGCTTCTGCTGCAATTGCAGGTAAATGAAGCATGGAATTGGTAGAACATCCTAAGGCCATATCTACTGCCAGTGCATTGTGGAATGCTTTTTCAGTCATAATATCTCTAGGACAGATATTCTTGCGAACCAGCTCCATAATCTGCATACCTGCATGCTTTGCCAAACGAATTCTTTCTGAGTAAACGGCAGGGATAGTACCATTTCCCTTTAATCCCATTCCCAATACCTCTGTCAGACAGTTCATGGAATTTGCTGTATACATTCCTGAACAGGAACCACAGGTAGGACAGGCCTTTTCTTCATAAGCTGTTAACTCTTCTGTAGAAATCTTTCCTGCAGCATGAGCACCTACTGCTTCAAATACACTGGATAAGCTTGTTTTGCATCCGTTTACCCTGCCTGCCAGCATAGGTCCACCGGACACAAAAATTGTAGGAATATTTACACGGGCAGCTGCCATTAACAGTCCCGGTACATTTTTATCACAGTTAGGAATACAAACAAGACCGTCTAAGCCATGAGCCATCGCCATACATTCTGTACTGTCTGCAATTAAATCTCTTGTTACTAAGGAATATTTCATTCCGATATGCCCCATGGCAATACCATCACATACAGCAATGGCAGGAAATACCACCGGTGTTCCTCCGGCCATGGCAACTCCCAGTCTTACGGCTTCTGTAATTTTATCTAAATTCATATGACCGGGTACTATCTCATTGTAAGAACTTACAATACCGATTAAAGGTCTTTCCATTTCTTCCTTTGTATATCCGAGAGCATTGAACAGGGAACGGTGAGGTGCCTGTCCCGGCCCTTTATTTACTGAATCACTTCTCATATTTTTTCTCCTTCCGGTTTATAAACAAGCTGTTCTAAGTTTAACAAGGATTATTCCTAATTTCAATTGTTTTTTAAATCTCCTCTGCTATTCTGTCACCCATTTCACTGCAGCTGACCAAGGTGCAGCCTTCACTCATAATATCTCCGGTTCTATATCCCTGATCTAAAACCTTACTTACAGCCTCCTCAATAGCAGCCGCCTCCTGATCTAAATCAAAGCTGTATTTTAACATCATGGCTGCAGATAAAATTGTTGCAATAGGATTAGCAATATTTTTTCCCGCAATATCAGGGGCTGATCCATGGCTTGGCTCATACAAACCAAACTTACTGTCATTCAGACTTGCTGATGCCAGCATTCCGATAGATCCGGTTACCATACTGGCTTCATCGGACAGAATATCTCCAAACATATTTTCTGTTAAAATCACATCAAACTGAGCCGGATCCTTTACCAGCTGCATGGCACAGTTGTCTACCAGCATATGCTCTAAAGTTACCTGGGGATAGTTAACAGCTACTTCATTTACTACCTTTCTCCACAATCTGGAAGAATCAAGTACATTGGCTTTATCCACACTGGTTACCTTCCCTTTTCTTTTGGCAGCAATTTCAAAACCTTTGATAGCAATTCTTCTGATTTCCTCTTCTGTATAGACAAGAGTATCTACTGCAGTAACAACTCCGTTTTCTTCCGTTGTCTTTCGCTCCCCGAAATAAAGACCTCCTGTTAATTCTCTCATAATCAGCATATCAAAGCCCTTTTTGCTGATTTCCTCCTTTAAAGGACAGGCTCCTGCCAACTGTGGATACAGTACTGCCGGACGCAGATTGGCAAAAAGATTTAATTCCTTTCTGATTTTCAATAATCCTGCCTCCGGTCTTTTAGAGGGTTCCAGCTGATACCAGGGGGAAGTATTGGGATCTCCGCCTATAGAGCCCATTAATACGGCCTCCTGTTCTTTGGCTGTTTTTACAGCATCCTCTGTTAAGGGAACTCCATGAACATCAATAGATGCCCCTCCCATTAAAATCTGAGTATATTCCATGGTATGTCCATATTTTTTTGCTACTTGTTCTAATACCTTTACTGCTTCTTTTACAATTTCCGGTCCAATTCCGTCTCCACTGATACATCCTATTTTTAAATTCATAATCCTCTCTCCATTCTTAATTCTTTATTTAGGCTCATTTTATCATAGAGAAAATCTTTTTGAAAATAGATATCAATTATGTTTGTCATAACCCACATTTATATCATCTAATTCTTTTATTCTTTTCTATCTTACTGATATTTATTGATTTTTTTATTAAATGATTATAAAATTAAAAAAAATCTAACTATTTTCGACAAAGGAAAAAAAAATGAAAGCAAAGAAAAAATGGGTAAAATCCTACCATTCCATAATAAGAAATATTGCAGAAAAGATTTTAGGACCCTACTGCCGTTTCCGTTACAATGTAACTATAGAGAAGTTTATACCTGATAAAAAACAACCGTATCTTATACTAATGAATCACCAGACGGCCTTTGACCAATTCTTTGTTGGCATGGCCTTTAGAGGTCCTGTATACTATGTGGCATCAGAAGATCTTTTTTCTCTTGGATTTATTTCTAAGCTCTTAAGTTTTCTGGTTGCACCTATTCCCATAAAAAAACAGGCTACTGATTTAAATGCCATTAAGACCTGTGTAAAGGTTTCCAGGGAAGGCGGTACTATCGCTTTATTTCCGGAAGGTAACCGTACCTATCATGGAAAAACCTTGTATTTTAAGCCATCTATTGTAAAACTGGTGAGATTATTAAAGCTTCCTGTAATAATTTTTAAGGTAGAGGGAGGCTTTGGTATTCATCCCAGATGGAGTGATGTGGTAAGAAAAGGAAAAATGAAGGTTTCACTGGCAACCATTATTCAGCCCACGGAGTATTCTTCTCTTTCCGATGATGAGCTGTATCACACTCTTTGTGATTATCTTTATGTAGATGAAAATCTATCTCTTGAAAATTTTTATCACAAAAAATCTGCGGAAAGGGTGGAACGCTTTCTTTACGTCTGTCCTCACTGCGGACTGACAGCTTTTGAAAGTAAAAATGATCTTTTCTGGTGTAAAAAATGCATGGATAAAATTCAATATCTTCCCAACAAAAAGCTCAGTTCTACTGTTGAAAAGAGCTCAGCTCCCTTTACTGATTTAGGCCGGTGGTATGATTACCAATGTGATTTTATCAGCAATTTAGACCTTACGCCCTATGAAGATACCCCTATTGATCAGTACCGGGTTAAGATCTTCAAGGTGATTCTATATAAGAAGAAAGAACTTCTTTTTTCCCACGGTCTGCTGTCTCTTTACGGTAATCGAATTACCATTAATGATATTTCACTTTTCTTTGATGATATTTCCTCCATTACCGTTTTAGGAAAAAATAAGGTCAATATCTATCATAAGGATCTGGTATATCAAATCAAAGGTGACTCTTCTTTTAACGGGTTAAAATATGTAAATATTTATCACCATTATCGTAATAATAAGAGAGGTAATAATGATGAGCAATTTTTGGGACTCTAATGTTTGGGGCTGCTTCAATCTGATAGCAATCCTGCTGACTATTCTTATTGTGGCCAGTCTGATAAAAAAGAAGATTCCCCTTCTGAAAGAATCTTTAATTCCAACATCTGTGCTTGGAGGAGGAATTCTCCTGCTGGTTGGAGCTATTTATAAAGTTATTTTTAAAATAAATATGTTCCAAACTGATTTTTTTGGTGCCAACGGAATTCAAACCCTGGAAATTATTACCTACCATACTCTGGCCCTTGGCTTTATTGCCTCTACCTTTTCTGATTCCTCTGCTTCCTTTAATAAGAAACGTCAGATAGAAATCTTTAATACAGGAGTAACTACTGTTGCCACCTACTTAATGCAAGGTATTCTGGGTTTTGGAATCACACTGGGTGCTGCCTTTATAGTAAAAGACATCTTTCCAGCTGCCGGTTTACTTTTGCCCTTCGGTTATGGTCAGGGTACCGGACAGGCACTAAACTATGGCAACATCTATGAAACTGATTTTGGTTTTATTGGAGGTAAAAGCTTTGGACTTACCATTGCTGCTCTTGGCTTCCTAAGTGCCAGTATCGGAGGTGTTATTTATCTTAGCCATTTGAAAAAAAAGAATAAGCTTGCTTCAATTCTCAAAAAAAACACAGAGGAAATCAATCAATTTTCTGCTCAGGAAAACAGTATTGAACTGTTTGAAAGTATGGATACCCTAAGTGTTCAGATTTCTTTTATTATGGGATCTTACCTTTTGACCTTTCTTTCCATGAAAGTCTTAGGCGGTTTGTTACCGGGACTGAAATCTGTTATTTTTGGATTTAACTTTTTACTTGGTGTTATCATGGCTACAATAGTCAAATTTCTGTTAAACTATCTTCAACGTAAAAGAATACTAAAAAAAGTATACCTGAACAGCTTTCTTATGACACGGGTAAGGAACTTCTTTTTTGATATTATGGTAGTAGCCGGTATTGCAGCTATTCAGCTTCATATTTTAAATCATTATTTTGTACTTATGATAATATTAGGTATTTTAGGTCTTCTTTTCACCTACGCCTATAATTATCTGGTGGCAAAGATTTTATTTCCTGAATATCCGGATGAACAATTTTTAGCAATGTACGGAATGCTTACAGGTACTGCCAGTACAGGTATTATACTTCTTCGGGAGGTGGATCCTGATTTTAAAAGTCCTGCTTCCGATAATCTGGTATACCAAAACTTTCCGGCTATAGTTTTTGGTTTCCCTCTTATGCTTTTGGCTACCACAGCCCCGGTGAAACCCTTCTTTACTCTAGGAATACTGTTCCTTTTCTTTCTGCTGATGAATCTTATTTTATTCAGAGAACAGATTTTTAGAAAAAAATAATAAGCTTCATATAGAAAAGGAGCCGTTGCATCAACGACTCCTTTTCTCATTTATGAAACTCCAAAATCTTCTAAAGAAAATTGTTCTATATCCGTGATATCTTCAAACTCTTCTTTGGTTTCATCCACTTCTTCCGTAATTTCTGCCTGCTGAAGCTTAATTACTTCTGCCTCCTCTGAATCCTCTTCCACTGTATCAGTAGTCTTCCTCTGCCTTACTCCAAAGCTGGCCTCATAACCCAGTTCCCTCAAAAAGCTTCTTACTTTTTTAATTTCTGAATTCATATTAACCTTTTTAGGTAAGAGAACCGTGACTACAGAAGAATCAAACTGAACCTGATATCCGGCTTTTCTTAATCTGCTTACTGCTTCTGTTTTTTCCATAAACTATTCTGATTATTCTCCTGCTTTTTCTACCTGTGCAATAGCTGCCTTTTGCATAGGTACACGGCAATTCTTATTATTACCAAATTCTACAATAACAGTATCATCAGAAATATCAATTAAAACACCATAAAAACCACTGGTAGTAAGAACACTGTCTCCGATTTCCATGTTAGCCAGCATGGCACCTACTCTTTTCTGTTCCTTTTTCTGGGGACGGATAGATGCAAAATATACAAAACCGAAAATCAGAACAATGTATATAATCATAACAACTCCACCGCCTAAACCACCGAACATGGCTCCTTCACCTGTTAATAACATCATTTTAAAATCCTCCTAAAACTGTCTCTTTTTGATTAAAAATAACCTTCACTTAGCATACACAAAAATATAATATGTTTCAAGTTATTTGTATTATTTTTCTAATTTATTATTTGCCGTTTAACTGCATTCCCTCCAGCTTTGCCTTTTTATAAGCTGCAAAATTGCCGGCTTCCAGAGAGGCTCTGATTTCTTCCATCATATTATTATAGAAATATAAATTATGAAGAACACATAATCTCATTCCCAGCATTTCCTTTGCCTTCAAAAGATGACGGATATAAGCTCTGGAAAAATTTCTGCAGGCCGGACAACCACACCCCTCTTCAATAGGCCTTAAATCTTTTTCATATTTAGCATTAAAAAGATTGATTTTTCCCTGATTAGTATATAAATGTCCGTGCCGGCCGTTTCTTGTGGGATATACACAATCGAAGAAATCTATCCCTCTTTCCACACCCTCTAAAATATTGGCGGGCGTACCTACTCCCATTAAATAAGTGGGCTTATCCTTGGGTAAATAAGGTACTGTTTCCTCTAAAACATAGTACATTTCCTCATGAGTTTCTCCCACAGCCAGGCCTCCGATGGCATATCCTGCCAAGTCCATTTCACTAATTCTTTTCGCATGTTCAATTCGAAGGTCGGCATATACTGCCCCCTGATTAATTCCAAACAATAATTGATTTTTATTGATGGTATCCTCTTTTTCATTTAATTCCTTCATCTTTGTTCGACAACGCTCCAGCCATCTGGTAGTACGCTCTACAGATGGGCGTACATACTCTCTTTCTGCCTTAGCAGGAGGACATTCATCGAATGCCATTGCTATGGTAGACGCAAGATTAGATTGAATTTCCATACTTTCTTCCGGACCCATAAAAATCTTTCTTCCGTCTATATGGGAATTAAAATATACTCCCTCTTCCTTAATTTTTCTTAAGGAGGAAAGAGAAAACACCTGAAATCCACCGGAATCCGTAAGAATAGGCTTCTCCCAATTCATAAAGGAATGAAGTCCCCCCAGCTCCTTAATCACTTTATCTCCTGTACGTACATGCAAATGGTAAGTATTTGATAATTCCACCTGACACTTTACTTCTTCTAAATCTTTCGTGGAAACTGCACCTTTAATAGCTGCCACTGTACCTACATTCATAAATACAGGTGTTTGTATTGTTCCGTGTACCGTTTCCAGCACTGCTCTTTTAGCTCTTCCTTCCTGCGCTATAATCTTATACATTGTTCTTCTCCCTTATTTACAGACTTTTTGTCTGACAACACTGCCTTTATTGTTCGTCCTACTTTTTATCCTTAAAACAATCGCTTGTAATTACCTATAGCTTTCTTATCTATTTTCTTGAATTTTCTATCTTATCCAGTTATACTATTGCTGTGCAAATTTGTCAAATCAATGTAACCAAAGCAAAGACTTAAAACTGCTTTGTTACTATCCTAATAACTAATTTTTTAACATAGAAAGGAAATTAAAAATGGCCGGTTCTACATTAGGTACAATTTTTAAAATCACCACCTGGGGCGAATCCCACGGAAAGGCTTTGGGGGTAGTTATTGACGGCTGTCCTGCCGGACTTCCTTTAGATGAGGGTCAGATTCAGGCTTTTTTAAATCGAAGAAAACCGGGGCAGACTGCTATTGCTACTCCAAGAAAAGAGGATGATAGCGTTAAAATTCTATCCGGTATTTTTGAAGGTAAAACCACAGGAGCTCCCATTTCCATGATGGTAGAAAACAATTCACAGCGTTCTCATGATTATTCCCAGATTGCCTCCTGCTATCGACCGGGGCATGCTGATTTTACCTTTGATGAAAAATATGGTTTCCGTGATTACAGGGGTGGGGGACGTTCCTCCGGACGAGAAACTATCGGAAGGGTAGCTGCCGGTGCTGTAGCCAGTTTGATTTTAAAACAAATGGGAATTCAGCTGACTACCTTTACACGCTCAATCGGTCCAATTTCCATCTCAGAAGAGCGATTTGATCCGGAGTGTATTCGTTCCACTCCTACTGCTATGCCGGATCCTATAGCTTCCAAGGAGGCAGAGGCTTATTTAAAGGAATCTATGGCTGCCTTTGATTCTGTAGGTGGTGTTATTGAATGCCGTGTTACCGGACTTCCCACAGGTTTGGGGGATCCTGTTTTTGAAAAGCTGGATGCCAATTTAGCGAAGGCCTTTGTTTCCGTAGGTGCCGTAAAAGCCTTTGAAATCGGAGAAGGCTGCCACGCCTCCCGCCTGAGAGGCTCTGAAAATAACGATGGTTTTACAATAGAAGAAGGCAAAATCACAAAGGTAACTAACCACTCCGGTGGTACCTTAGGGGGTATCAGTGATGGCTCTCCTTTATTGTTGAGAGCCTATATTAAGCCTACTCCCTCTATTTTTTCACCCCAACAGACAGTAAATTCCAAGAAGGAAGAGGTTACCATTAACATCAAGGGACGTCACGATCCCATCATTGTTCCCCGTGCCGTTGTTGTTATTGAGGCAATGGCTGCCCTAACACTGATGGATGCCTTACTTCTTAATATGACTGCAAAGCTTGATTCTGTTGTGAATTTTTATAAAAATTAATATACTAAAAGATCCCGGCTAAATTTATCATTCTCCGGGATCTTTTCACTTTTTATTGAATTTTATGAAAAATAATACAGTTAGGTCGCTCCACCTTTAACTCTCTTCCATTCATTACCAAAAGTCCTTTTTCCAAATTTACACTGAAAAAGGTCATGGAATTACTTTCATGATTGAGTGATACTAAATGTCTGTTATCAGGAAAGAGACAGGCATCCTTAGGATAATCTCCACTGATGGGAAGACAAAAAATCT
The DNA here is from genome assembly GCA_017558205.1 of Lachnospiraceae bacterium. Taxonomy (GTDB): domain Bacteria; phylum Bacillota; class Clostridia; order Lachnospirales; family Lachnospiraceae; genus SFDP01. The sequence continues at coordinate 27,223 of JAFYWD010000244.1, forward strand.
TCTCAAGCAATCCTGTTTCCTCCTGAATTTTATATACGATTACACTGTTATCTCCTGCATTAGAGCTTAATAAATATTGATAGTCTCTTGATAAGTTCAGAGCACTGGCAGCACTTAAGCTGGCATGATAAGCGTTTAATGTGGAAATGGTCTGAATCTTTTCAAAATCAGGATTATTATCATGACAGGTATATTCATATACATCTACATAATTCTTCAGTTCATGAACAATGTACATAAATCTTCCGTCTTTGCTAAACTTAACGTGACGGGGTGCAGATTCCTGCTCACTTCTTATAATATCTACCAATTTCAGCTTCCCTGTTACATGATCCACCTTATAAACATTCACATGATCCATTCCCAAATCAGCCGCACAGAGAAACTTATTATCTCTGGTCATTTTCACACAGTTAATATGGGGTCTGAAGTTACGCTCAGCTACACATCCAATTCCCTTATGGTAAATTTCATCAGCAATATCACCAATTCCCCCATCTTCCCTTAAATGTAGCACTGTAACCTTACCATCGTGATAACCGGCTACAAATAATAATTTATCTTCATAATCAGTAGATAAATAGCAGCCTCTCATACCGTTAATATTTCCTGTATTAATGTGGCTCAGACCGCCATCCTTCTCAATCCTGTAAGACTCTACTCCAAAATCCGTAATCGAATAGAGATACTTAGAATTATGAGAGATTGTTACATAAGAGGAGTTGGTAATCTCTACCTGGTCCTTTGGATAAAACCTACCTTCCTTTAAATCAACATCATAAATTTTTATGCCATAATGCTCTCCCATAGTATAAGTTGACACGTAAGCAACATACTTTTCCTTCTTCATCTCTACACCTTCCCATCCGACATTTTATGTTTTAAATTCTATCATAAGGTAAGATTTTTGTTAATATCCTTTTATTTTTTTATTGACAGTAACCTTACAAAAAGTCATAGTTAAACTGAAATACCTTCTATAAATTAGTGCTATATTGAGGATAAATAATGGAACGAATTTTAAACTATCAGATTACCGCCACCAGCCATGGCTTAACAATACAGGAATATTTAAAGAAACAGGGATTTTCCTCAGGAAATATCACAGATTTGAAAAAAATGAATTCTTCTGTTATATTAAACGGAAGCTGGGTCTATATGACAACCCCTCTTACTTTAGGTGACTGTCTGCAAATTCATATTAAGGAGGAAGAAGGAAGCCGGGGCATCGTTCCCGTTTCTCTTCCCTTTCCCATTGTCTATGAGGATGAGGATCTGGTAATTATCAATAAACCCTGCAATATGCCTATCCACCCCTCTCAAAATAATTATACTAACACCTTAGCCAACAGTGCTCTTTATCATTATCAGGTTCTTAACAATACTGCCTTTACCTTTCGTTGTATTAACCGTCTGGATAAGGATACTACCGGTCTGACTATTTTGGCGAAACATATCTATTCTGCTAATTTACTTGCCGCAAAGATGCAGCGGGGGGAAATTAAGCGTTTCTATTTGGCTGCTGTACAAGGCTCCTTTCCTTCTTATTATGGGAAAGTAGACCTTCCCATTGGAAGAAAGCCCGGATCTACCATAGAAAGAATAGTGGATTATGAACATGGTGAACATGCCATAACCCACTACTGTAAATTAAAAGATTATTCAGATTATTCCCTTCTTGGCTTACGTTTAAAAACAGGAAGAACTCATCAGATACGTGTACATATGTCACATTTAGGCTATCCTTTATTAGGGGACAGCTTATATTCTGCAATGAACGGCACCGATCCCATCAACCGACAGGCACTACATGCTATCCGGCTTGATTTTATCCATCCTGTCAGCCAAAAAAGGTTACGCATTACAGCCCCTTTACCGGAAGATATGAAGAAGCTTTTTCCTTAACGGATTTGTTCGGGAAATCCTACCTTTTTTTGCACCTTACGAAGAGTTTTATTAGCATAATAATTAGCTTTTTCAGCATTTTCCTTAATGATACTGTCTATATATACCTTATCCTTACTAAGTCTTGCAAACTCATCCTGTATGGGCTTCAGTACTGATACCACTGCTTCACCTACTGCCAGCTTAAAGTCACCATAGCCTTTTCCTTCAAATTCTCTTAAGGCTTCTTCCACGGTTTTATTGGTGCAGGTACAGTAAATATCCAATAAATTTTTAATGCCGGGCTGTTCATCTCTATAACAGATACAAGCCTCTGAATCAGTAACAGCCCTCTTAAACTTACGAATAATGGTATCAGGATCATCCATCAGCAAAATACTGGCATTAGGATTTTCATCTGATTTACTCATTTTTTTGGAAGGCTCCTGCAGACTCATGATTTTTGCACCTGTTTTTCCAATATAAGGCTCGGGTACTGTAAAAACATCTCCATAAATGCTGTTAAATCTCTGTGCCACATCTCTTGTTAATTCCAAATGCTGCAGCTGATCCTTACCTACCGGAACCACATCTGCCTGAAACAACAGAATATCTGCTGCCATTAAAACAGGATAAGTAAATAAGCCGGCATTGATATTATCTGTATGCTTTGATGCCTTATCCTTAAACTGAGTCATGCGATTTAATTCTCCCATATAAGTATAACAATTTAAAATCCAGGAGAGCTGGGCATGTCCTGCCACGTGGGATTGATAATAGATACAATTCTTTTTCGGATCCAGTCCTGCCGCAATATAAAGTGTAAGAAGATCCCTGGCTCTTTTTCGTAATTGTGCCGGTTCCTGACGCACTGTAATGGAATGTAAATCTACTACAGAGTAAAAGCATTCATATTCATCACTTAAGGTAAGCCAGTTCTTTAACGCTCCTAAATAATTGCCTAATGTCAAATTCCCTGTAGCCTGCATTCCACTGAACAGTACTTTTTTTCCATCTATCATAAAAAACCTCCCTATTTCTGATAAAAAGTCTTTCTTCAGTGTAGCATTCCCATGGTAGCAAGTCAAGAATGTTCCTTTTAATACTGAATAGTAGCTGATTCAATGGTATCTGTAGTTTTTTTACAAATTAAGCCTATGGTCGTATAAGTCTCACTGGACATTTCTGCATTACATACATCCCCATGGTTATGACCACAATTCGCACAGACAGAGGTTCCATTTTCATCCATATACGCATAACTTCTGCATCCGCAAGGTATGGGTCTCGTTTTTGTTATTTTTCCATAGCATCCTCCTTCCACACCTTTCTCCCCGGTATGCTGATGATAGGTATACACAATATTTGCCTTGTCCAGAGCTTCTGCTATTCCCTTCGCATAGCCCTCCCGATAACCAATTTCCTTCATACTTTTTAAATCTGAACCATTTCCTTTAATTAATACTCCATTTACCCAGGCAGCACAGCCTTCTGAAAGATTATCCGCCGTTGCTTCTTTATAGTATAAAGGCAGACCGGTATCTGTGGTATTTGTCTCCAAATGCTGTTTTCTGTCTGATGCTTCCTGAGAGCTATAAAATAAATTTTCGCCATTTTCATTGGTAGCCTGTACCCCGGCCAGCATAGAAAGGCTTTGAGATTGTTTAATTGCCTGTAATAAGCCGGAGTAAGAGAGCCTTATTTTTTCTTCCTCTGTTTTTACCTGATTATCTTCCTGGTGATATATTATTGTTCCGTCCTGTCTGAAATAAGTCCCTATAGTATTCAGGGAGTTTACAATACCGGTCTTATAATTTGCCTCCAGAGAATCCACTTCATCTGCCAGATACAGCAGATCCTTTGAGTCCAGTACCACACTTCCCTCTTTAAAATCTATACTTCCTTTCGATTTAATATTTTCTCTTCTGGCTGCTGCCAGAGCCTGGGAATCTATTCCCAAAACCATACCTAAAACCAGTGCTGCAATCAATATTCTTTTCATCCGTTTTTTCCTTTCTATTCTGATTTTAATTTTTCTATTTCCTCCTGCAAATATTGCAAATCCGATTCTGTAAAGTACGTTTTATCCTCAAAACCTATACTCCCTTTTGAAAAAAATTTATCTTCCTTTGCCAGAACTGCCAGTGAAGTATTAATTAAAATGAGAAGCAGTAATATCAAATATTTTTTCTTTTTCATAGGCCATTACCATTCTTTTCCATTAAATAAAGTGTGTTAGTTTCGCTCTCATAGCTATGGGTTAAGCCTTCTGAATTCAAATTTTCCAGATAGATTTTAATTTCCTGAAGCTGCTTTTCCTGCTCCTCTAGTCCTTTCTCCCTTTCCTCCATTTCCTTCTTCTGTTCCTGCAGCTGCCTCTCCTGCTCCTGTCTTAGATTCTCCTGTTCCTGCAAACGCTTCACCTGCTCTTCCAAAATTTCTTTTAAGGTTATATTCTCTTTGATCAGAGCTTCTATTTGCTTTTCTACTGTTGTAATCTGTCCACCCATGGTATTGATATTTCCTCCCATGGTACTTATGCTTCCACCTATGGTATTGATATTTCCCTGCAGAGTAGTAATATTATTTTCTAACTCCGATGTTTTTTTATTTACTGAGTTTTCTACTCTGTTAAGTTCCTTCTCAAACTCTTTTAATAATTCTTCCATTTGCTGATTTATGCTTATACTAACTTCATCAATCTGTTGTTTATATCTTTCCAGCAATTCTTTATATTGACTGCTATCTGACAACTCTCTCTCCAAAATATCCTTTAAGACTTTATTGGAAATAAGGTGAACTTCATTTTCCGTAAGATTTTCAAACCTTTTTGTCATCTCCTCAGATACCAGCTTTAATAACTGTTCTAATTGTTGCTTTGTCAATTCTTCTTTTTCCATATTATTTAATTTTTCATTTACCAGGGTATCCAGCTCTTTGGTCAGTACCTTAAGCTCATCCTTATTCATATTTTCTGAATAAGTCTTCATTGCCTTAACAACCCCTTTATCAATCTTTTCCTCCTGGCTTTGATTCAGAAACAGAATACAATAAACCAAAAATAAAACAGTTACCACTGCTAATACTACACCTGCTATTTTTCTTCTAGTCATACTTTTTACCGGCTTAAGCCTTATTCCTCCTTTTGGTATTTTGATTTCCGGAAATGATTATTTAGTTATATTTTGTGGATAATATTTGATAAGCTTTTGATTTGATTATTAGTTGATATGTAATTAAATAAAAATAAGAGCTCTTTTGTTCTGTTTGTTACAAAGACTTTGTATGTTATATTATATATCATACAAATAAAAAAATAGCAATTACTTTTTTTCATAATTGCTATTTTTCTTTTCAGTTAATTTAATTCTAAAAACCTATGATTCTTTGCACCTTTAATTTTTATTTCCCTCACAGCCACAGCTTCCGTGGTCACTGTCTAAATAAGGAAATTGCGTTCTTGGCATGGGAGGCGGTGGTGTCTGGCATACCGGTGTAGAACGACTGCATCCGCAATGATGATGGGGCTTACAATCCTTTGTATTAGTTCTTGAACTAAATAATAGAATAATCAGTAATAAACAACTATTCATAATTACCTCTTACTTTTTTTACCAGTATATGCACTCTCTCTCCTTATTGTTACCCTTCCATTGACACCCGGTATTTTTCCATAAATCTTTCAACAGCAATTCTCCATTTTTTAGGATCATCCCAATACCTCTGATAAGGAAGTACCTTCTTTTTCATAAAACGAATCATTTCCTCTTCCCCGTATTTGTCCAGGATTAAAAGAAATAATTCTAATTCTCCTCTTGTTTTCTCATGGAGAGGAGCCTCCTGCCTTCCTCCCATATAGTAAGCCAGGGGATTATGTCTGGTATAACTCTCACCGGCATATACCTTACTTGCAGCAATTCTATCCATCATCATTTCCATAATATATTTGACAGGCATGGGAGCCGGTGCCATACCTCCGGAAATCTCCTTTACACTGTAATCCAGCCAATATTCGTAATGATGCTTGTTTCTTCCTTTGTGATGAAGCCAGGAAGCTGAAAAACCCCTCTCTTCTCTTTCTGCATTATTGGGACTTCTATCTCCCTGGTAGTATTTCACTCCCACGAAAAACTCTGTTGGGGTATATTTGGAAAGATCGTGACAAATGCCCTGACGATATAAGCCAACGGCAAAGCAACCCTTCATAACTAAATATTTATGATAAGTGATAGTTTTAAAATGCTGTAATCCCTTTAACATCTTTTTCCTTTCTCTCTGCCTGTAAAATCAGAATTGTTCTGGAAGGTACCTCTATCAGCTTTTCTTTTTTTCCAACTGTTGAGTCATTTTTGCCTGAGGTATCCACCAATATCTTCCATTCTCCTTTTATTTCAAGTGCCGGCAATGCCAGTACTGCTTCCTTCCAGTGCATATTAATGGCTAAATAGAGAAAACTCTCTGAAGTTACAAATAGGATTCCTCCTGCCTCTTCATTAGAACTGGTCCAATCCAGTTTCCATGCATCCCTACCATGAAAAGAAATTGACGGAAGCTTCTCCGTACTGTTTTGACCGGACTCCTTCTTTTCTTCTTTTCTCTGATTTTCCTCTTTTCTCATTTTTATTAAACTGCGAGTAAATTCATAAAACTCCTTATTACGTTCCAAATCCTTCCAGTTTAACCAAGAAATCAGGTTGTCCTGACAATAAGGATTATTATTTCCTTTTTGCGAATTAGAAAACTCATCCCCTGCCATAATAACAGGAGTACCTCGTGACATTAACAGAAGGGTCATGGCATTTTTCATCTGCTTATATCTTAATTCTAAAATCTGCTTCTTTCTGGTATTGCCTTCCATTCCACAATTCCAGCTAAGATTACAATTATTGCCGTCTGTTCCGTTTTCTCCATTTTCCTCATTATGCTTTCTGTCATAGGATACCAGATCATTTAGAGTAAAGGTATTATAATTGGTAAGATAAACCATTTTTCCTACTCTGTTTCCCGGATCCAGCAGTTCTCTGAATGCTTGCTGCAAAGAGCCCACATCAGACTTTAAAAAGCTTCTCATCTGATAAAGATACCCATCATTATAGGAGGCCAAATTTTGGTAGCAGGGTATCTGCTGAAAGCCATAAACTGCTTCCTCTCGAATAGACTCATATAAAATCTTAGTATTTGAAAGCTGGGGGATTCCTGCCACAATTTCAACGGGGATATTTACTCCCAACAAACGAAAACCATCTACATGGTATTCCTCTACCCAGAATTTTAATATCTCTATTATCATTGCTCCGGAAACCTGCAATGGGAAATAAAACTGCATTACCAGCTCCAACCCATGAAGATGTAGCTGCTTTACCAGATTTTTAAACGAAAGGGAGGGATCCTTAGATCCACTATAGGAGGCTTTCGGTGCAAAATAATGTCCCTCCTTAAAACCCCAATAATTTATTTTTACATCATTTTCATGGTGGGAATAAATTGCAGTCTCCTTCATATCCTCCATGGAATGATATGCCTGTACATTAGGCTCTCTTTCTGCAAACTCATAGGAAGGCAATAGCTCCAGGGTAGTAATCCCCAGCTCCTTCAAATAAGAAATTTTTTCTATAATTCCTTCGAAGGTACCCTTTTTTCGTACCTTCGAGCTTGCATGCTTTGTAAATCCTCTTACATGAAGCTGATAGAAAACAGCCTCCTGCAGGGAGTAATTGGGAAAACGGTCCTCCTGCCAGTCAAATTCCTTAAGATAAACACCTGTCTTTAGGATCTCTGCCGGAGTATTCCCCCAGATTTCATTTCCATAAATTACTTTACCATAGGGATCTGCCTTCTCCAGGCCATCCTCCCAAATGGTATAGGAAATCATATCCTTTTTCAGTCCCTCAATAATCACAGAATAGAAATTACCGATTCTATATTCTTCTTCAAGGAAAATAATCTCCCGTTCTTCTGTTTTTTTATTATATATTACAATACCGTATTTCTTTCCCGCAAATGCCCTGAATACAAATTGAATCTTATCCTGATCTACTATAGAAGCACCCATGGGAAAGAGCTTGCCCCTTACTACTCTTCTCATTTTTTTCTCCGCTTAACATTTAGTAAACATACTATAGCATATTTTTTTCTTCTTGTGAAACAAATTGTCTGATACCTTAGCATTAAATTAAACTCCCCTTAATGCTACTCTCATACCATAAATAACAGGTACCCTTTATCCCATAAAAGTAAACTAAATTTTTCTTGTAATGTCTGAAAAACCTTAGTACAATGAGAGTAGAGAAAAAAGGAGGTAATTCTTATGGGAAATATTGAAAATATGGATGAGGAAATGACGGTAGAATTAGAACTGGAGGATGGTTCTTCCGTAGTCTGTTCCATTATTACAATTTTAGAAGTGGAAGGACGTGATTATATTGTACTGCTTCCTTTAGATGAAAATGGTAATAATGAAGATGGTGAAGTTTGGTTTTATCGCTACAGTGAGAATCCTGACGATCCTAATCAGGAGCCTGAACTGGGATTCATTGAAAATGATGATGAATACGAAGCTGTTGCTGAGGCTTTTGACGAATACCTGGACAGCTGTGAATTTGACGAAATCTTAGAAGATGAATAAATCATTTGAGAATGGTGGTTTTAATCACCATTCTTTTTTTGTACAGAAGATAGGAGCAATCCTTCCTGCTGCTCCTGCCTTTTACAGCAGTGTTTCTATAAAACGACTTTTTTGTAAATATCCGTCTTTTTTATCCTCTAAATATAAAACTTCCAAATGACGGATTGCTCTTGTCATGGCTACATAAAACATTCTTCTCTCTTCCTCTATTTCTTCCTGAGAAATTGCCTTTGTATGGGGGATTTTTCCTTCATTACAATCCGGTAAAAAAACATAGGGATATTCCAGACCTTTACAGGAATGCATCGTCATCAGAACCACTCCCTCTTGTGTCTGTCTGCCCTGTTGTAATCCGTTTTCATATTCTCTCATCTGTTCTTCCCAAACCTCTAAAGAAGAAACCCCCCGCAAACTATTTTGAAGAAGCTCCAGAATATCCAATACCTCCTGCCATCTTAGCTGCTGTCTTTTACAGTATTCCTTCAAATATTCTTCATAGCCTCCGGCTTTTCTAAGATAAAATACAGCTCCATAAAAATCCAGCTTTAAAAACATAGCCTCCAAACGTCTCAGGTCTGCTATAATATTTTTCATATATTCCTTTTCCTTATAATATTCCAGCAACTCCTCCCATAGTATTACCTCTCCCCTACAGGCACTACGGGATAAATATCTGAGAGGCTTATTCATAATAGCCACAAAATCCTTTCTTTTCCTTCCGGAATAAAAAAACTTTAAATAATGATAAATATCTTTTGCAACAAAATGCTGAAAAATACCGGTACAGCTTTCTTTAAAAGAAACAGGTATTTTTTTTCTGATAAAGGTTTCTGTCAAGGGAACCATCCCTGAATTTGTACGAAAGATACAACTGATTTCCCTAGGCTTTATGCCCTGCTTTATCAGCCTCTCTATTTTTTCTGTGATATATTCATATTCCTCACAAATATTAGGAAAGCCTGCAAATATTACCTTATCATTTGAACTATGATGGGCCTTAATATCTTTATCCAGGCGATATTGATTATCTTTAATCAACTGTAATGACTTTTCAACAATTTGACTGCTACATCTGTAATTTGTCTCCAGTAAT
>JAFYWD010000245.1 GCA_017558205.1 Lachnospiraceae bacterium
AAGCCTGTCGATATGTTTCCCTACTACACTCTCGTTCCCTATTCTTTCGATCCAGAGAGTATCTTTTCTGTTCAAGTAAAAAACCAATATCCAATGATTTCTTACATCTTAGTTCAAAGGATATAGCTTTATCACACATCTCCACTGCTTCCTGAAATCTGTCACTGACCTCATAATCATCGGAAAGATTGGTATAGATAATGGACAATGCCACATAATGGAATTTAGGATCTACCTTACTGTTTTCAAAGGCTGATAACATTTTCTCTCTCAGTTCAATGGCTTTCTTTCTCTGTCCTATTTTTTTATAACAAATGGCAATATAATTGATAATCATGGCTTCCATTCTGCTAAGAACCACTTCCTCTAACCATTCATATGCCATTTCACCTCTTGTGATGCAAAAGGCAATCTCACACTCCCTGATGGCATCCTCCTCTGAAATCTCTCCCAATTGGTTTGCAAAGAGGGTATCCATATATTTTTTATACTGCCTATTTTCTTTCCACTGATCAGAAAGCTGTTCCTTTAACTTAAGATAAAGCTTCCTGGCTTCCTCTTCCCTCCTAAAAGTATTTTGTCTTGCAATTTCCCGCTCCAATTCCAAAAGAGCAAAGTCCTCTGTTACAATACGGGTACTGCAAATATCCCGGTCTATGGATAAAAATTCCCGTATTTTTTGAAAGGTTCCCGGCTTTGGTCTGTATTTACCGGTTTCTATTCTGGAAATCGTCTTTTGATCCACATCCAAGATATCTGCCAGCTTTTCCTGAGAATGTCCCTTCCTCCTTCTCTCCTGTCCGAAAACTTCCGATACCAGGTATATCTCCTGCTGCCTGTAATTCTTCCATAGTGAAACCTGATCATTTTCCCATGGTTCACCATATTCTTCATACAGTTTCTTTAGGGCGTCTCTTTGCTTTATCCACTCCCCATGTGCCTCCCTATCCAGCGATCCGGTTAAGGATAGAATACGCTCTAAATATTCCGGCAGATGAAGAAGCAGTCCGTTTTCTGCCAGTACTGCCTCTCCCTGTAGGGTGTACCATAATGCCTCCTGTAGATTTTTCTTAAGGATAGCCAAAGTGCCCATTACCCACGCTGCCTTACTATATAGATTAGCTCTGGCTTCCCGATCCTCGTAGGTTCTATCAATATATTGCAGCAGCCGTCTTCCCTCTATGGGTAGTTTACTCCCTCCTAGCTTCCTCTTCTCTTCTATCCACAGCAGCAAAAGCAACAGTTCTCCCTCTCCCAGAATCAGCCGTTCTATCTCTTCCATGATACACTCCTCGGTTAAGGTAAGGTCAGGTACCGTCAGCTTTATTGCCTCCTCCAGCAGCTCTACCGCCTTTTGATGATTCTGTTTTTCCTCACCTTCCACTACTGCCTGTATCTTATTTCGATACTGTCTGTGTAAGGGTTCTGCTGCCTCTTTCCTGCTTGCGTATTCTATTAAGGCTTCTGCCACTTCCGGATAATTCTTTTCTTCCAATTCTTTCTCTATGATTTCTCTCAGATAATAAATCTCATAGGCAGCCTCATCATATAAGAACTCCATTTTATTTACTGAGATACCCAGCCGCTCCAACAGACGTTCCAGGAGAAAAAAATCCGGCAGACGTTCCCCATATTCCAGCCGTTGTAGAGCTGAGGTAGAACACAGTCCTCTGGATAATAACTCCATGGAAATCTTCTTTTTGGTACGTATATAGGAAATCATACTGCCTGTTAGTTTCTGATTCATCTTCCTTGCCCCCTTCTCCTTTGTTTTAGTGGTTACCACTCTGCCTTTTGCCAAACTGTTGTTTTCTTCTCACTTGTTTACTGCCCAATCAGTACCCCTTTTCCCCAAAAGGCAAATCCATATTTCCGGATTCTCTCCCTATCAATTCCCCTTGTAATCAGCTCCTTCTCATACTGCTTTTCTTCTATCTGTTTTAATGCTGACTGCACTATATCCTCTAGGGTCTTTTCTCTTCTTTCATTCAATACTTTAAATTCTATGATCATTGCCGGAATATGTTCCTTTTTTGGCTTCAGGCAATGATCGTATCTTCCAAAGCCACTTTCCCGATTGGAGGTAATAAGGTAACGGATCTTTAATTCTACCAATAGTCCCAATACAAAACCGTGGTAAAACCGCTCCGGATCACTTCCATAAGACTTTTTTCCGGTATCAAAATAGCTAAACATTTCCATGGTAATCCGGTTCATATACTCATTCATTGCCTCTAGATCACCTTGTAAAAGAGCTGTGATAAAATCACTGTACTCTGCCTCCACTTCCAAAAACCATGTCCTTACCATGAACTGAAACATCATTTTTACTTCATGATTAGTCAGTGCCCGCTGATATTTTACCTCTTCTCCCTCCTCTAACTCCTCAGCTTTATCGAAGGATAGAATCTTCAGATACCCACCTACCACCAACGGACTCCATACCGCTTTTTCATTATCTCCCAAATTTCCAAATACTAGCCGCTCATCAATGGCACAGCAGATACTTCTTCCTTTCAGTAGCTCTTCAAAAGAAGCCTTTACCCTTTTATTTCCCTTTTGAAGCAGCTTAGTGACCAAGCCATTGCTGCTGGTATTGGCCCAGTAAGCATCATAGACTCCTTTGTCAAGGAAATTTATACTGGACCAGGGATTGTAGATATCACTGACTTTTCCAAAATAAAACCATCATACCATGTCTTTACTTTTTCTTTTTCTGCTGACATACCACATGTATCCAAGGCAGCAAATACTTCTCCTTTCGTAAATCCGAAAGAAGTGGCATACTTCTCTGATGTGGTTGTCACTACCTTTAAATGGTTTAAATCCGAAAAGATGGATTCCTTACTTACCCTTGTGATTCCTGTCAGCAGGCTGTGTTCCATATAGGGATTTGTTTTAAAGGTAGCGTTAAAAAGGCTTCGCATAAAGGGTACAATTTTTTCTCCGTATCCATTTAAGTAGGCTTCCTGCATGGGGGTATCGTATTCATCCAGTAAAATGATGACCCTTTTGCCATAATATCTTTCCAGCCAGCAGGATAACCTATATAGAGAGGATGTAATAAAACCGTCCTTTCCTTCTTCCTC
>JAFYWD010000246.1 GCA_017558205.1 Lachnospiraceae bacterium
AGGGTGGTGAAGTAGGTGGTGGTGGAAGTCAGCCACCGGATCCCACCGACCCGACCGAGCCGACCGATCCAACGGATCCGAGCGAACCGGGAGAAGGAGGTGAAGAGGGAGGAGAAGAAGGTGGTGGAGGAAGTCAGCAACCGGATCCAACCGAGCCGACGGATCCAACCGAGCCGACGGACCCCACAGAGCCAACCGAGCCGACCGAACCGGGAGAAGGAGAAGAAGAGGGAGGAGAAGAAGGTGGCGGAGGAAGTCAGCCACCGGAGCCTCAGGAACCGGAAGAAGAAAAAATAACTCCCGTAAATACAGAAAAAAAGAGTATGTATGCAGACAATGATACGAGGGAAGGATATCAAAGCTTAAAGGAGATTCTAAAGTACCAGATAGTGCCACAGTCTGTGAAAGAGATTATGGAAGATTTTCCTAAAACCTTTTCTTATTTGGATAAGTTTAATATTGGAATCGGTTTAAATCTTTTTCTGGGAGAATATTCAACTCAGTATGCTTCAACACTGGCCTATGTAAGCTCATATGCACGTTGGGATACGAATGAGAACCCGGTAGTGTTTGATATGTTTTATTCTCTGGCTGTTAATGTAAGCAATGTTCTTTTTGAAAACCAGGAAACAGGGAGCTTGACAGAGGAGGGAAGAACAAATCTGGAGATTACTATAGCCCATGAAATGATGCATGCCATGATGTTTGAGACCTTAACTGCCGGTATGATTAGACAGGATCAATATGCCAATTATCAAAAGGGCTTTCCCACCTGGTTTATTGAAGGAACAGCCCAGGCAGTAGGAGGCGGAGGAGATATCTTGAGAAGAAAGATGTATCTGGATGAGGATATGTCTGTGGAAGAAATTCAGGAAGCCTTAGAATATTATTATCTGACGAAAGATAATTATCAGAGTAATTATGGCACCGGTTATCTGGCCATCATGTATTTGGGAAGTATCATAGAAGGAACAGATTCTGTGGAAGAGGCAGCTATAGCAAAAGGAATCGATCAGCTGCTTAGTGATATCTTAAAAGGAAAGAGCCTTGAAAGAGCCATTAGGGAGAATACAAAATATACTTCAGTAGATGATTTTGCTGATAAATTTCCTGCAGATGCAGCTTCCTTTACCAAGAGATTTTTAGCCAAAATAGGAGATGGTATGGGGGCATTAGCAGCAGAAAATTATCAGGCAACAGATATTTTGCCAAATACAGTCATTGATGAAAATGTATTTTATCTTGATGTTACCAAGAGAGAGCTTTACAATATCTATCCAAAGAATTATATTGTAGTTTCCGGCGGAATGCTGGAAGTAGATGGCCTGGCAGGGCCGGGCTATAGGTAACAGGAAGTCGAAGGCTGAACTGTAACTTGGAAATTGTATAAATTAGCCGGAGAAATTGGCTAATGTTTTATATTATTACTATAAGGAAAGTGGTTTTAAGGAATAGAGCTGTTGTAAAAGTATGATGAGTAATCATTATGCATAGAAGCAACAGCTCTTTCTTTATAAATCTTAATAGCCCCAGAAAGTTTGTGAAGAGTATCTAGGGGAAGAAAAGCAATTTCTGAGACACAAGAGACAGCATGAAAAGTACCTGGGAGAAAGAAAGCAGACCGTGAGACCACAGACAAGGCATGAAAAGTAACAGTTCAGCCTCCTGTTGGTAATTGGTGGAGCTTATTTACATAAAATATAGAAAAACATCCAAATTTTTAATAAAAATAATAGAATTTGAAATTAAAAACTTAAATTTGGATGTTATAAAAAAAATCTTAAAAAAAGCTCCAGAAAAATCAATTAATTTTGGAGCTTTACTAAGAATAAGATATGATTTACTCCAATTTTTCTCAGGAATTATAAATTGTACCGGAATATTTTGCAATCTTGGAAAGATAATTGGATGTATTTCTTTGAATTATAAAATTAACATCCAAAAGTTTAGGACCTGTAGAAAGCATTTTAACCTCCGGGGGATGCCAGTAACAGGAAGCCGGAGGCTGAACTGTTACCATGACAAGTACCTAGGAGAAGAAAAGCAAGTTGTGAGACCCAAGGAAGTTAGCGAAAAGTACCTGGAAGAAGAAAAGCAAGCTGTGAGACCCAAGGAAGTCGGCAGAAAGTACCTGGAA
>JAFYWD010000247.1 GCA_017558205.1 Lachnospiraceae bacterium
CTCCTCATCTTATCTCCCCCTCCTCGTAATAACTATCAGTGTAACAAATTCTCATTAGATTGTATACTATCTTTGTAGGAAAAAATAATTTCTATTCTAGAAAAAATGATTCATCTGTTTTATAATTTAACTGATTGTACTTAGAAAGGATGATACACTATGATTTTTTTACTATTAGCTATATTGATTATTCTTGGTGAATTTTTGTTAAAGAACCGGTTGGAAAGTCGTTTCTCCTTTCAAACCTACCGCCCTATCCTGAAGGGGAAAATTATTCTTAGAAAATATCATAACCGGGGAGCCTTTCTTAACTTTTTAGAGAATAAAAGAAAATTTCTGCATATGATCTCTATTATTTTTACCCTCCTTATTACATTGCTGTTTTTAGTAACAGCATTTCAAAAGGGTAACCACTGGTTAAAGCTGGGCCTTTCTCTTTTACTGGGTGGCGCCTTCAGTAATACTTATGACAGACTTTCCCGTGGATATGTGGTTGACTATTTTTCCTTCCATACTCCCTTTAAAAAATTTAATCAGATTGTCTTTAATATTTCTGATTTTTGTATTATTCTCGGCTGCCTGATTCTTGTCATCTGTCAAAAGCAGTAGCTGTTTATTCATCTCTTGAATATTTTTACCTGATTTGGGAGATTTCTACCGCCTCTATGCATAGTTCCTCCTTTTTTTGCCATACTAGTAGAAGGAATATAAATTAAGTAACACATTGTTACCAAAATATATTATTCGTTGTACCAAATAAAAAAGAAGGAATATGCGAGGTATCTGTCTATGACCCATTCATTGTCTTCTAAGCTTAAAGAAAATATTCAGCTGTTTCACAGTCTTCTGCCTCTGGATAGCAGCTTTGATTTTATTACCCGTGAAATTTCGCTGGGTAATACCAATTGCTATTTCATCAGTATTAACGGTATGTGTGATCTGGAAATCCTCCAGTTTCTCTTTTCCAATATCGAAGAGGAGGACTTTACCTCCTCTCATCTTTATGCTTCCAAAAATATCCCAAATTTTATTAAAAACTGCTTTACCTATGCTCAGATTAGTTTTTCCTCCTCTGTGCCTCAAATTCTTCAAAGTATTTTATCCGGTCCCTCCCTCTTGCTGATAGATGGCTATGACCAGGCACTGATTATTGATACCAGAAAATACCCCGCCCGTAGTCTGGAAGAACCGGATACGGAAAAGGTAATCAAGGGAGCACATGACGGTTTTATTGAAACGCTGCTTACCAACTGTAATCTTCTAAGAAGACGTCTGCGTACTCCCAATCTTGTCTTTTCTTTGCATACCGTAGGGACTGTCAGTGCTACGGATGTAGCAGTCTGTTATCTGAAAGACTGCTGTGACAATGAACTTCTTCAACAGATAGAAAAAAGTCTGGACAGCCTGCAGGTTTCCTGCCTTACCATGGGGATACACAGTCTGAAGGAATTATTGGTAAAAAAATCCTTCTTTCACCCTCTTCCCTCTTTTTTCCTTACCTCGCGACCGGATGTGGCTGCCAGCTACCTGGCAGAAGGATATCTTCTGCTTTTGGCAGATAATTCTCCCTTTGCCATGGTATTACCCTGCAATATCTTTCAATTTACCCAAAGTCCGGAAGATTATTACAAGGCTCCTTTAGTAGGCACCTATCTTCGCCTGCTCCGTTTATTTTGTACCTTTCTTAGTCTTTTGTTACTGCCTGCTATTTTATATCTGAGCTACCGGCCGGAGCTTCTTTCCATACAATTTCAAGGACTACTGCCCCAAGGGCAAAGCTTTCTTTCTGTTTTTATTCATCTTCTGTTTGTAGAATTTGGACTGGATCTTTTTAAATATGCATCCTCTCACGCAGCCTCACCCTTTTCTTCTTCTCTTGGGCTGATAGGTGGTCTGCTTATTGGTGATATGGCTGTCACTCTGGATTGGACCAATCCTGTTATCCTGTTCTACGGAGCATTGACACTATTATCCGGCTTGGCAATCTCTACCATAGAGCTTGCTGATGCCATTAAAATGTACCGTCTGTGGCTGCTTCTTCTTGTTTACCTGCTTCTTGATTATGGACTCTGGATCGGTGGCTTTCTAGTACTACTTTCTATATTGACTACTCCGATTTATGGAAAAAAGAGTTATTTTTGGCCACTTTTTCCTTTACAGCTTCAAGAATTGAAAACCTTATTCCTTCGCTCCCCTGCCTTTCGGGCACAGCCGGAAAATAAAAAGGCTCCCTAAACTAAGAGGAGGAGAATCGGCAAACTGCCAATTCTCCTCCTGTTTTGTGATACAAAGCATTTCTTTGTTTTTCATTATTATACATTCTCTGAATAGTTCGAAGCTTAATTTTCCCAAAAATCCCACCATTTCATTTTCTGTTCCTTAATTTTAAAGGTAACCTTCTTTACACCGCCATACTCTCCACGACCGTAAATGTATACGGTTGCAGTTCCCTTACGGATGTTATTCTCATATTTTAGGTCATAATTTTGGGGCTCTACTCTTACAGTCTTATATTCATTCCCTTCCTTTACCTTAATATATACCCTGACCTCAGGTGTAATTTCTTTTCCGGTATAAACTTCTGTCCCAATCTTATCTACCGTGGCAGTGGCGATATTCCTTTTGTAAATCTCATATTCCCGGGTAATTTCTCCCGAATAATTCTGACAGCCCGAGAGGGTAATTCTCATATAAATACGCCCCATGGAAAAATCAGCTTCCGTTACTCTGTCTGCAGAAAGGGCACGGTAGTCTCCAAGACTTTCATCCCACACCTGATAGCTATAAATGCTACTGTAGTCCGTGTTCTTTGTCAGCTTTTTCCCACTCTCCAAATCAGTTAGCACTATAGTAGGAACATAATTCTTCTTTGCATTTTTATAGGCAATATCAGAAACCGTAAGCTTTGTATGAAGAGCCAGGGCGGCCGGTCTTATAGTGAATTTCACAGGGGTACTCTTTGTACTTCCCGTAAAGTTTCCAATTCCTGTAATATACAGAAAAGGAGCCTTTTTATCCTTCTTATCTGCCACCTTTTTGTGATTGCCGTAGGAAATCACATAATCCTTCCCCTCTGTCAACAGCTGTCCCTTAAAAGAAACTTCCGGCTTGGGAGCTGCTCCATTTTTAGAATAGCTTACCTTATCACTACCCTTTAAATTCACCTGTAGCTGCTTGGCTGAGGCTTTTGCTATGGTAAAGGTTTTGGTAACTGAGCCGCTGTACTCATTCACTCCTCGGAAGGTAACCTTAAATTTCCCGGCATTGATACGATCACCGCTATAGGAAAGCTGATAGTCCTTGCCCTGTATCAGCTTGCCCGTCTGATCTGTAAGAATATAATTTTGTCCCTGCTGCACCTGTTTGATACTACCATCATAAACAAAATGATCCAGTTGCTGAACCATCTTTGCTGTCAGCCTGCTTCCGGTAATTTGATAGGTTTTGCTCTTTGTGCCACTGTAATTACCGCAACCGGTTATTTTTACCAGGGCCGTTCCTACTTTTCCACAATTTTCATAACTGACGATATAGTCCTGGCCTTCCACCAGAGTGGTCTTTCCCTCTTTGACCTCCACGCTTGTAGGAGTGGTAAC
>JAFYWD010000248.1 GCA_017558205.1 Lachnospiraceae bacterium
TTCTGCAATAAGTATAGGGCTCTTTTTTTAGCCCGTTTCGGAAGGATTTCTGTAAGAACTCTCACATAATCCGGTTCTGAAAGTTCCTTGTTTACCTTAAGCTGTAATTCTCTTACTTCTCCCTTATACAGAACAAAGGCCAGCTCTCCCTCTAAATAAATCTTAGCTCTTTTTACATCCAGCTCTTCAATTCCTGTTACTAAAAACATAACTTTTATTCTGACGCCTTACTTTTTGAGGTCTTTTTTTCTGTAGTAACTTCTTCCTCTTTTAGGGTATCTGTTAATCCGAATAATTCTCTTACCTTCTGTTCAATTTCTTCACAAAGGACAGTATTTTCCTTCAAATAATTTTTCGCATTCTCTCTTCCCTGTCCGATTTTATTCCCTTCGTAGGCATACCAGGCACCACTTTTATTGACAATATTATTCTCAGCCGCCAAATCAAGAATATCTCCTACCTTAGAAATACCCTCACCAAACATAATATCAAATTCTGCTTCCTTAAAAGGAGGTGCAATCTTATTCTTTACTACCTTTACTCTGGTACGGTTACCTACTACCTCTCCGCTTTGCTTCAGCGATTCAATTCTTCTGACATCTAAACGTACGGAAGCGTAAAATTTAAGTGCTCGACCACCGGTAGTAGTCTCCGGACTTCCAAACATTACTCCCACCTTTTCTCTCAGCTGGTTAATAAATACTACGGTACAGTTAGACTTACTGATTACTGCCGTCAATTTACGCAGTGCCTGGGACATAAGTCTTGCCTGAAGACCCACATGAGAATCTCCCATATCACCATCAATTTCTGCCTTGGGAACCAGGGCCGCAACAGAGTCAACTACTACAATATCTACTGCTCCGGAGCGTACCATAGTCTCCGTAATCTCTAAAGCCTGCTCTCCGCAGTCAGGCTGGGAAATATATAAATTATCAATATCCACTCCGATATTCTTAGCATATACAGGATCCAGAGCATGCTCTGCATCAATAAAGCCGGCAATCCCACCTCTTCTTTGTACCTCTGCTATCATATGTAAGGTAACCGTAGTCTTACCACTGGACTCCGGTCCGTAAATTTCTATAATTCTTCCCTTAGGGATTCCTCCCAATCCTAAGGCCAGATCCAAACTCAAGGAACCGGTAGGAATGGTTTCCACCTGCATCTGGGCAGAGGGATCTCCCAGCTTCATGACTGTTCCCTTTCCGTATTGTCTCTCTAATTGTGATATGGCCGCATCCAGGGCTTTTAATCTATCATCTCTTTCCATACATAATCTCCTGTTCTCTCATTTTAGAACAAATGTTCTGCTCTTTTAAATCAATATAAAACATTTGTTCGATTCTGTCAATGTGCTATTTAGTACTTTTTCAGTATAAAACATAAAAAGTACCATAAGTTTCCCTCAAAGGCATCCCTCCCTACTATTTTTTAATTTTTTAATCTGTATCAGACTTTGTTTATACTTCCTTTTGCTTTGAAATAGTGGCGAAATGCCGGAAATGCAAAGCGACATGATTCCCGGTTTCCCGGGTAGCATTGTGCTTTTATTCTACTGAATTCTTCTAAGATTGTCCAGTCCCGTGACTGTTATTTTTTGTTCTTTTAAAAAACAGATAACGTCACTGTTGCCTTGCAAGCAGGGAACAGCAGCCAAACAATGTATTTTTCTCTTTCTCCCAAGACCAATCAGCAGCGTGATTGGTTATGGCTGAAGTGTTACCAGACAATTCCTTAACAAAACTAAGGCCGCAGTAACCGTACTCTCACGTATTTTTTTACGATTACCGGAAAAATGGTATTCTTTTACAACAATACGATCTCTTACCTGACAACCGATATAAACAAGCCCCACCTTTTTTTCCGGTGTACCGCCGCCGGGTCCTGCAATTCCTGTAATCGAAATTGCGGCGGACACTCCGTAACGCTGACAAAGACCTTGTACCATTTCTTCTGCCGTTTTGGCACTGACCGCCCCCTCTGTCTTAAGCGTTTCCTGCTTTACTCCAAGAAGTACTTCCTTAGCTTCATTGGCATAGGTTACCAAACCGGTAGTAAACACCGAGGATGCTCCCGGTACAGAAGTAATTCTTCCTGACAATAAACCACCGGTACAGGATTCTGCCAGTCCCAAAGTCATCTGTCTTTCCTTTAACAGGGAAATCACATTTTCTTCCAGAGTCTGTTCACCTGTTGTTGTGTAAATTTTATCACCAAATCTTTCTTTCAGGCACTCTAATAAAGGCTGAAGTAATCTCACTGCCTCTTCCCTGCTTTCCGCCTTGGCCGTCAGTCTGAAATGCACCTCTCCAGTTTTGGCATAGGGTGCAATCGTCGGATTTGTCTGACTCGTTATCAGATCAAGAACTCTGGTTTCCGCCTCACTCTCTCCTATACCGCACAGCTTTACGGTTTGGGAATAAATAATACCCGGCTGCAGACTTTCCAGAAAAGGTACCATTTTTTCTTCAAACATGGGTATCAGCTCCAACGGTGGCCCGGGAAGCAAGAGAATATGCTTTCCTTCCTTTGACATAATCAGTCCGGGAGCCGTTCCATTATCGTTAGTTACCACAATGGCTCCCCTGGGCACCTCCGCCTGCTTCCAATTATTTTCCGGAATCTGCCTTCCTCTTGAAGAAAAGTATTCCCTGATTTTTAAAGCCCAGAACTGGTCCTTTTCCAAAGGAAGCTGCCACACCTTGGCTGCACATTCTTTGGTAATATCATCTTTTGTAGGCCCCAGCCCACCGGAAAGAATCAGAATATCACTTCTTTTCAGACCTTCTTCTATGGCATTACATAATCTTTCCTCATTATCTCCTACCACACTCTGATAGTAGCAGGCCAGTCCCAACTGTGCACATTTTTCTGCCAAATAAGCAGCGTTGGTATTCACAATATTTCCCAGTAATAATTCTGTTCCTACTGAAATTAATTCTACCTTCATTGTTAGCTTCTCCTTCCTAATCCCTGCTTAGCAGCCGGAGACTTTTCTTTATTTCTCAATAGGAGCTTCTTCGTGAGATTTTTCTCCCAAAGCTCTTTCAGACTTATTTTGTATCCTTCATTACCTCTTTATTCTTCATAAGATAATCAAGCAAGGAAACAATGGTCAGAATCAAGGCAATCCACATAACCCCGGCGGTAATTGTCCCCCAGATTCCTCCTAAATCCGCTATCATAAGAATAATCATCAGCATCTGAAAAACTGTTTTAAATTTTCCCCAGTAGCTGGCAGCAATTACCACTCCGTTATCGGAGGCCACCAGACGAAATCCACTGATAATAAACTCCCTGCTGATAATAATAATTACAATCCAGGAGGGAATTTTTCCGGTTTCTACCAGACAAATCATCGCCGCACATACCAACAGCTTGTCTGCCAGCGGATCCATAAATTTTCCAAAATTAGTTACCAAATGATATTTTCTTGCTAAAAATCCATCCAGCCAGTCAGTCATACTGGCAGTTACAAATAAAATAAGGGCAATCCATTTCCCACCAGGTAAAAGCTCCGGAGCCAGCATAAATACCACAAAGGGAAGAATCATAATCATTCGAAGTACTGTTAATTTATTGGGTAAATTCATTGGTCAATCTCTCCTATCAAATCGTATTCATAAGAACCGGTAATTTTTACAGGTACAAAGGCACCGGTCATCAACTCTTGTTCCGTATTGACAAATACATAGCCGTCTACATTGGGTGCATCCTTATAACTTCTTCCCACGTAGGCATTTTCATCTGCTACCTTACCTTCAATCATTACCATTAGCTTTTGTCCTATCATATTTTCAGCTTTTTCATAGGCGATTTCCTGCTGCAGCTCCATCAGGCAGGCCTGTCTTTCCAGCTTAACCTCTTCTGAAATCTGACCTTCCATAGTAGCTGCCGGAGTATCTTCCTCCGGAGAGTAGGTGAACACTCCCAGACGGTCAAATTCCAGTTCATCTACAAATTGCATCAGCTCTTCATGATTTTCCTCTGTTTCCCCGGGAAATCCTGTAATCAGAGTTGTTCTCAAACAGATATCAGGAATCTCTTTTCTCAGCTTTTCAATAATGCTTCGAAGATCACTTCCTGTTGTTCGTCGTCCCATTCTCTTTAAAATTCCGTCACAGCCGTGCTGTATGGGCATATCAAGATAATGACAAACCTTTTCATTTCTCTTAATTGCCTGAATCAGCTCATCCGTAATCTCCTCCGGATAACAGTATAAAATACGGATCCAATAAAGACCGGGAATTTCATTTAAGCGGTCTAACAGCTCCGGCAATGCCTTTCTTCCATAAATATCCATGCCGTATACTGTGGTTTCCTGTGCCACCAGAATTAATTCTCTTACCCCCTGATCTGCCAGCTCTCTTGCTTCCTCCAAAAGAGCCTCCATGGGAACACTTCGAAAGCTTCCTCTCAGCTTCGGAATAATACAATAAGTACAATGCTTATCACAGCCTTCGGCAATTTTCAGATAGGCAAAATGACCTCCTGTAGTTACCATTCTTTTTTTTCCGAAAACAGGCTCTCTGTTAATATCCTCAATATGCTTTAAGCCCGTTTCCTCCCCTGCCAATACCTCTTTTACTGCTTCTACAATCTGATCAATGGCAGTTGTTCCGATAATAACATCTACCTCCGGAATCTCTTCCCTGATCTCTGCCTGGTATCTTTGTGCCAGACAGCCGGCAGCTACCAGAACCTTCAGCTTTCCTTCTTTTTTCAGTTCAGACATCTCCAATATGGTATTTACACTTTCTTCCTTGGCATCATGAATAAAACAGCAGGTATTAATAACAATAATCTCTGCTTCTCGTTCATCATCCGTAAAGCTAAAGCCTTCCTTGGCCAACATTCCCAGCATCATTTCCGAATCTACCAGATTCTTATCGCATCCCAACGATACAAATAAAATCTTCATAATCTTTCCTCTTCTTTCTAACAAAAAAAGAAAAGCCGCCCCTAAATTGAGATTTCTTTCCAGTGGGGCAGCCTCTTATTTATTCCTCATCACTTACAATTTTAATTTCGCCTTTATTCATTTCTTCTACCGCAATAGAAAGAGGCTTATCAATGGTAGTGTAAACCATAGGCTCATCACCATCAATAATCTGTCTTGCTCTTTTTGCAATTGCCATTACTATGGAATAACGGCTGTTTACTACATTATTTTCTCCCGGTTCAACCTCACTGTTAACCACTTGCATTAAATCAGAATAAGATGGATGTAACATTATTTTTCTCCTTTCGCCAAAGCATTCAGCTCCGCTCTACAATTTTCTATTAACTCTTTATAATGGGAAGGATGATGTGATTCCTGAATACCTTCACAGCTTTTTTTCATTAACTCATGAAGCTCCTTAACACAGGTATCAAGATCATCATTCACAATAACATAATCGTAATCTTCTATTCCTACAGCTTCCTCTGCTGCCCTGGAAAGTCTTTTTAAAATTATCTCTTCACTTTCCGTACCACGTCCGATTAACCGGCTTTTCAGTTCTCCCACAGAAGGAGTCATCACAAACAGCAA
>JAFYWD010000249.1 GCA_017558205.1 Lachnospiraceae bacterium
TGATCTTGACCTGTTTTCTGATAATGTTTATTGCTTTACTCCCACGGGAGATGTGAAAAATCTGCCGGCAGGAAGTACACCGGTTGATTTTGCCTATAGCATTCATTCAGCCGTGGGCAATAAAATGATAGGTGCCAGGGTAAATGGGAAGCTGGTAAATATCGACTACCGGATTAATAATGGGGACAGAATAGAGATTATTACGTCTCAGAATTCCAAAGGCCCCAGCAGAGACTGGTTGAATATCGTAAAAAGTACCCAGGCAAAAAATAAGATTAATCAGTGGTTTAAATCTGAGCTGAAAGAAGAAAATATCTTAAAGGGGAAGGAACTGCTCCTTTCCTATTGTAAGACAAAAGCAATTAATACCGTAGATATTATGAAACCGGAATATATGGAAGGTATCATGAGAAAATACGGTTTCAAGGAATGGGATGCTGTTTTGGCAGCCTTAGGACACGGTGGTCTTAAGGAAGGTCAGATCATCAACAAAATGCGGGAGTTTTACGAAAGAGACCACCGCAGAGTGATGTCAAATGAAGAGGTTTTAGCTGAAATCGCTGAAAATAACATTAACAGACCTAAGGGTGAAGGAAAGAAAAAAGGAATCACCGTTAAGGGCATCGATGATGTAGCTGTTCGTTTTTCAAAATGCTGTGCACCCCTGCCGGGAGATGAAATTGTTGGCTTTGTGACCAGAGGAAGAGGAGTTTCCATTCATAGGACCGATTGTATTAACGTTATGAATCTTCCGGAAATAGACAGAATCCGATTGATTGAGGCTGACTGGCAGTTAGATGAAGAGGGACATGGAAATGAAAAATATATGGCAGAGATAACCATATATGCAAATAACAGAAATGGATTACTGGCTGATATTTCAAAGGCTTTAACAGAGAAAAATATTAATATCCTTAGTTTAAATACAAGAACCAATAAGCAGGGTGTTGTCACTATGGCCACTTCCTTTGAGATTACCAATAAGGATGAATTAAACAGAGTCATTGAGAAAGTCAGAAATATAGAAAGTGTTATTGATATAGAAAGAACCACAGGCTAAAGGAGTTTTATGTTAAAGATAGGTAAAATGGTTATGGGAAGTGTGCAAACTAATTGCTACTTCGTTTATGAGGAAAATAAAAATAAGATTATTGTAATTGATCCCGCAGACAGAGGAGATTATTTGTATAATTCCTTTCAGGAGAAAGGCTTTGAAGTGGCAGGGATTATTCTTACCCATGGTCACTTTGATCATGTATGGGGCTGTAATCAATTGAGAGAATTGTCTCATGCCAAGGTATATGCTTGGGAAGAAGAGAGAGATTTATGCGAAAGTGCACAGCTCAATGTATCTGAGATGGCAGGAAGACCTTATATTGTAACCGTGGACGAATATGTCAGAGACGGTGAGGTGCTTACCATCGAAGGAATACAGGTGAAAATTATCGGGACTCCCGGTCATACCAAGGGAAGCTGTTGTCTGTACTTTGAAGAGGATGGAATCTTAGTATGCGGGGATACGTTATTTGAAGGCTCTGTAGGGAGAACTGATTTACCTACCGGCAGTTGGGGAACACTCAGTCGCTCATTAAAGGAGAAGGTATTGGTACTTCCTGAGGAAACTAAGGTTTTTCCGGGACATGGAGGCAGTACTACCATTGGGGATGAGAAAAAATACAATCCCTATTGTGCATAAAAGAAAAAATAGAGATATGATAAAGAAGGAGCTGTTTTTTAACAGCCCCTTTATGTGTTTTATGGATAAAAAATCCTGAGTTTTCTGTGAAGCTTAGAAAGAGGTTGAAATGATTGTTGTCAGATTAAATAAAGCAGAATTTGAATATGATATTCATTCCTTAGTAAAGGCTTTTTATCCTGCGGAAGAGGTAAAAGTTTTTGAAAAAGGTACCAAAGATTTGGAGTCCTCTGAAGGGATGCCTGAATGCAGTGTGTTATTTGGAGAAAATACTATTACATTTACTATCAGAACAGTGAAGAAATACTTATCAGAGGAAAATGATTCAGAAGAAACAAAGGAAAATAATGATTCAGTAGATAAAAGATTATGTCAGGAAGCTGTGATTAATTACAGAGATCAGCTGACAGATACGGTATTTCTGGAAGAAAAGGAGGAACGTCCTCAGGTTAAATGTAAGCTGAAGCATTTAATGTATACTGTACTATCAGAGTACACAGGAAAAATTTTACCCTGGGGAAGTCTGACCGGAATCCGCCCAACGAAAATTGCCTACGGATTATTGGAGGAGGGATATACCAGGGAGGAGGTAATTACCCATCTGGAAAAGGTCTATGATTGTACCAGAGAAAAATCTGAATTAAGTATAGATATTGCAGACAGAGAAAGGAAAATTTTATCCACTCTCCATTATGAAGATGGATACAGTCTCTATATAGGAATTCCTTTTTGTCCCACTACCTGTATTTACTGTTCCTTTACCTCTTATCCTATTGGATTATGGAAGAAGAGAGTGGATGAATACCTGAAAGCCATGGAAAAGGAGATAGATTATGTCAGTGAAAGCTTCCGGGATAAGATTTTAGATACGGTTTATATAGGAGGCGGTACTCCCACTACCTTAGAGCCTGAAGAGCTTCGCCGATTATTATCTTATCTGCAAAATAAATTTGATTTTTCATCAGTTCAGGAATTTACCGTAGAGGCCGGAAGGGCAGACAGCATTACCAAAGAAAAGCTGATGGTGTTAAAGGAATTTGGAGTAAACAGAATCTCCGTTAATCCCCAGACAATGAAAGAGGATACTTTGAAGATTATCGGCAGACGCCATACCATCAGTCAGGTAAAAGAGGCCTTTCATTTAGCAAAAGAAGTTGGCTTTACCAACGTTAATATGGATTTAATTCTGGGTCTTCCCGGAGAAACAATAGAAGATGTGAAAAATACCATGGAAGGAATTAAGGGGTTAAGTCCTGACAGCCTCACTGTCCATTCCCTAGCGGTAAAGAGAGCATCAAAATTAAACCAATGGATTGAAGAAAACGGAATTGAGACGCTTCATAATACGGAAGAAACCATGAAAATTGCGGATAAGGCAGCCAGAGAATTGAATATGAAGCCTTATTACCTTTACCGGCAAAAAAATATGGCAGGGAATCTGGAAAATGTTGGCTATGCCACAGAAGGTAATTACGGAATTTATAATATCCTTATTATGGAAGAGAAACAGACTATTGTGGCTATCGGTGCCGGAACCATCAGTAAGAGAGTGTATCCGGACGGACGGATAGAGAGATGTGACAATGTGAAGGATGTGGCTCTCTATATAGAAAAAATCGACGAAATGATTGAACGTAAGAAGGAACTCTATTTTGGGGATTTGAAAAGTAGATTATAA